>NZ_JAWXXJ010000008.1:0-150742 GCF_034335085.1 Acutalibacter caecimuris
CCACACTTGATCGCTTATGTCGTGTCTGTGATAGGAAGCATCCATCTTTTCCTCTCCTGTCTTTTTTGATGCTTCCATTCTATCACAATTCCTCTACCTTGTGTAGACACTATCTAATATTTTAAAAAAAGAGGAAGGGGGATAGAAGGGTAATTCTTTTAGAAACACAGGATGGGGGCGTACCAAAAACGAAAATATTATAAAGCAGAGCTCCGGCGGGCAAATCGTAAAAGTTTCGTCGTCTCACCTGCCGGTTCGGTCGGCTCGTGACGGCCGCCACTGGCGGCCCTCGCCCTTTTCAAAGGTGGTGGGGTTTTTAGGGGCAACGCCCCTAAACCGCCGGAGGCAGACGCCGGAGGCAAACACCGGGGGACGGCGGGCCTAGAAAGGGCGGTAAGGGTATTGTGGGCAGGGGGGTTTCCAAATATGCCCAGGGGGCGGGGAAAATTTGGCGGAGGGGGTTGACAAACTATACTAAAAAGGTATATATTAATCTGGCAGGGGCAAGCTATAGAGGTTTCCTCTGCGTGAAAAGGATCACACGGACGGACAGGGGGATGGTCACGCTTGCTTTTTGGGGGATGATCAGGCTTACCCATTGGGAAAGGAAGTTTATGGTATATGGAGAACATTAGGAAAGTATACGCCGACAACGCGGCCACCACGGCGGTTTCGGACGAGGTGCTGGAGGCTATGCTGCCCTTCTTTAAAGAGGTGTACGGGAACCCTTCGAGCCTGTACGAACTGGGCCAGCAGGCCAAGGCCCCCCTGGAACAGGCCAGGGCCGATGTGGCCGCCTGCCTGGGGGCGAAACCCCAGGAGATCTACTTTACAAGCTGCGGAAGCGAAAGCGACAACTGGGCCATTAAGGGCGCTGCCCGTGCCATGCGGAAGAAACAGGGGAAGGACCATATCATTACCTCTGCCTTTGAGCACCACGCGGTGCTGCATACCTGCCAGGCACTGGAAAAAGAGGGCTTTACCGTAACCTACCTGGACGTGCACCAGGACGGGCTGGTGCGGCCGGAGGAACTGGAGGCGGCTATTACCGAAAAGACCGCCCTGGTGACGGTGATGTACGCCAACAACGAGATCGGCACCGTGCAGCCCATTGCGGAGATCGGCGCGGTTTGCCAAAAACATGGGGTGCTGTTCCACACGGACGCGGTGCAGGCCATCGGCAATGTGCACATCCACGTGAAAGAGCAACACATTGATATGCTCTCCCTGAGCGGGCACAAGATACACGCGCCCAAGGGGGTGGGGGCGCTGTATATCCGCAGCGGCGTGGCCGTGGAGAACTTTATGGACGGCGGGGCCCAGGAGCGGGGCCGCCGGGCCGGCACGGAGAATGTGGCGGAGATTGTGGGGCTGGCCACGGCCATGAAACGGGCCACGGAGAGCATCGACCAGCGCGTTGCCCGGCTGACGCCCATGCGGGACAGGCTGATTGCGGGGCTTTCTCAAATTACACGCAGCCGCCTGAACGGCAGCAGGGAACACCGGCTGCCGGGGAATGTGAGTTTCTGTTTTCAGGGGATAGAGGGAGAAAGCCTGCTGCTGCTGCTGGATATGCACGGCATCAGCGCCTCTTCGGGCTCGGCCTGCACCAGCGGGTCGCTGGACCCCAGCCATGTGCTGCTGGCCATTGGCCTGCCCCACGCGGTGGCCCACGGCTCGTTGCGGATCTCCTTTGGGGACTATAACACCGAGGAGGATGTGGACTATATTTTGCAGGTGCTGCCGGGGATCATCGAGCGGCTGCGGAAGATGTCCCCCCTATGGGACGCCATTGAGAAGGGGACGGTTGACTATGACCCGTATATGTGAGCGCGCCCGGCTTAGGCGGGCGGGCAGGGTGCTTAGGCGGGCCCTGCTGCTGAGTTTGCCTTGCCTGCTCATCAACCTGGCGGTACAGGGAGGCAGGGAGTTCAGCCAGGAGATAGCGGACCATCGCACATACAGGAACATCATGAGAAATAGCAAAAGAGAGGGCAGATAATATGGCATACAGCGAAAAAGTGATGGACCATTTCGCCAACCCCCGGAACGTGGGGGAGATGGAGGACTTTAGCGGCGTAGGCGAGGTGGGCAACCCCAAGTGCGGGGATATTATGCGGATGTACATTAAGGTGGAAGGGGACGTGATTACGGATGTTTCCTTTATGACCTTTGGCTGCGGGGCGGCCATTGCCACCAGCAGCATGGCCACCGAGCTGATTAAGGGGAAAACCATTGGCGAGGCCCTGCAACTGACCAACAAGGCCGTGATGGAGGCCCTGGACGGGCTGCCCGCCGTGAAGGTGCATTGCTCGGTGCTGGCGGAGCAGGCGATTAAGGCCGCGGTTTCTGACTACTATAACCGTATGGGCATCGACCCGGAACCCATTGTGGGGGCCATTCCGGCGTGCGATAGCTGCGGCTGCGAGGGGTAGGGAAAAGGGGCGCGGATAGGAAAAGGAGGGAGCCGGGGCTCCCTCCTTTTGTGTTTTGGGCTTTGGGTTTTGTGTTCTGCTTTACAGGTCGCGGAATTTCTTGACCCGGCGCAACTGGCGTTGTTTCCGGCGGTAGAACACCACAAGGATCAGGTACACCGCTATGAGGGCCCCGATTACGGCCATGGCGGCGATGAACCAGGGGGACGTGAGCAGGGAACGGCCCTGCTCCCAGCCGGCGATCAGGTCGCTTCTGGGTACCGACTCGGCCGCCACAACGGGCACGGTGGCGATCACCTCGTCTGCGTAGCGCATAGTGGCCGTGCCGATCACCTCCCCCTTACGGATGGGCGCCTGGACCGACTCCGGCTTATTGACCGTGGTGATGATGGAACTTTGGTCTACGCTGTTGGGGAGCATCACGCTGACATTGGTTTCCGCGGCCAGCAGGAGTTCGTCTTTTTGGTAGGCGTACTCCAGTTTGACCGAACTGAGGATATCCCCTTGGGTGGTAATGGTCTTTTTCTCCAGGCTGGTGAACGCCCAGCGGAACAGGGTGCGGGCGTCCAGCATCTCGTTGTGGACGCCCTGCTGGTAGCCCTCCATGTCCCCCATTGCCACCACGATATAGGTGTACCCCAGGGTGGTGGCCGACGCGGTGAGGCAATGGCCGGCCTGGTCGTGGGAGCCGGTTTTGACCCCGCTGGCATAGGTGTAGAAGTAGTTGATCCCGCTTTGGGGGTCCTCGAAGTTCAGGAGCATTTTGTTGGTATTGGGCAGGGTGGTGGGCTCGCTGAGATTGGTTTGGGGCTTATTGTAGGCCGGGGCGCTGGTGATGGCGGAGAAGTTGGGCAGGGTCATGGCGTACTGGGTGATGATGGCCATATCCCGTGCGGTGGAGTAGTGGTTCTCCTTATGCAGGCCGTGGGGGTTGGAGAAATGGGTGTTCCGGCAGCCCAGCTCCTGGGCTTTTTCGTTCATCAGCCGGACAAAATAGCTGCTCTCGCTGTAATCGATGGTGGCGCCGTATTCCTCCTGCTGGGCAGGGGGCGGGGTGGCGCCGGCGTCGCTGGGGGCCGCCGGGTCCTCGGGGTTGGGGGCGTTTTTGGGCACGATGCTGCCGCTGGCATACAGGGCGTCCACGTGCTCCATAAGGGTGAGGGCCGCGTCATTGCCGCTGGGGACCATCAGGAGGTACAGCAGTTGCAGGCCCGTAAGTTCCTCCCCTACCTGCACCCCGGCCAGGGAACTGCCGGTGCCCTCCAGGTCGTCGGCCACGCTTTGGGGGACGGTGATCACCGTGTTTTCTATGTCCGGGATGTTCTCGTAGGCAATGATGTAGGTCATGATCTTGGTCATGGAGGCCATGGGCAACTGCTCGTCCGGGTTGTAGGTGTACACCACCGTGTCGGTGTCCAGGTTCAGCATGAACAGGGACTTGCAGTGGGGGTGGTCGCTGTCCCCCTCCCGGCCGCTGTCCCAGTTGAAGGCAAAGCCTTCGGTGGCGTGGGCCGGCAGGGCGCAGAAAAACGTGAGTAGGACCCCCAACAGGGCCGCTGCCCACCGTTTGCTGGTCGCTCTGGCTGCTCTTGGTTGCATTTGCTTCTCCTCCTGTTTTGGGATTGCTGGCGGAAGGCCGTGGGGCGGAAGGTCGTGGGGACTCCGTCCCCACACCCCTGCAAGCGCTGTGGCCGCGCTTGACCGGCCACGGGGGCCCCCTGGGGGGCGTTTATTTTTTAAGAGAGATAACCCTGGATAGGTTTTAAGGGGAAGGGCATTTTTCTTTTTTATTTTTTCTTTATTTCTTTCTTTATTTCTTATTTTTCTTCTTGTTCTATTGCTTTTTGTCTTTATGCTTTTTCTTTATGGGGGGGCTACATATTGCGCATATGCTTGCCGCCGCGGGTGCTGGTGGTGGTTTTGACCTCCATGTGGCGGGGGCGGACTTTCTTTTTGACGTGCAGGAGGCGGGCCAGGGTTTCGCCTTTGGGGAGCATGGCTACGTCGTCGTAGCTGACGGCCCGGAAGAGCACGATGCCTACCGCGTACACGGCCACTGCCACCAGGATGGCCGGCAGCACCGCCATGGGCGGGGACAGGAACCGCAACAGCGCCCCATAGACCCCGTAGGAGGTAAGGCCCATCACCCCGCCGGATACTACGATGGGCGCGGCCGTGGCCAGGACGGAATCCATACGGGGCAGGCTGCGGCGCACCGCGGCAAGGTTCAGCAGCATAATGAGGAAATAGGCGATGGCCGTGCTGATGGCCGAGCCCATCACGTTGATCTCCGAGATGCCGGTGAGGAAGTAGGAGATGGCGATCTTCACCACGCCGCCAATGGCCATATCTACCACCGGGCGGGTGGTGCGGCCAAAGCTTTGCAAAATGGCGTTGGTGGTGAACAGGGTGCTGTTAAAGGCTATGGCGACGGCCAGCACCTGTAGCAGCCGGGCCGCGCCCTCGGCTACCTCCGGCCGGTTGAATAGGAACAACTGGCAGATGGGCCGGGCGAAAATGGACATACCGATGCTGGAGGGGACGGAGATCAGCAGGGTCATACGCATGGACACGGAGGCAATGTTGTTTACCCCCGGCTTGTCCCCGGAAACAATGGAGGCGGACAGCACCGGCAGCAGGCTGGTGGAGATGGGTACCACGAAGGCCCCCGGCAGGTCGAACAGCTTGCGGGCATGGCCCAACACGCCGCTGTACCAATCGGCCTGGTCTTGGGTGAAACCGGCTACGGACTTCATGCGGTCCATGAGCACGGCGCTGTCTACGAAGTCCAGCACGCTTAAAAAGCAGGCCCCCAGGGTGATGGGGATGGCAAAGCGCAGCAGGGAAACCAGCATATCCCGCCGGGGGGTGAGGGCCGGGTCGCCCGGAGGCTGGGCCCGGTCTTTGCGGCGCTGGTGGAACTTGTACAGCACCAGGTACCCAAGCCCCAGCGCCGCGCTTACCGACACGCCTACAATGGCGCCCACCGCTGCCCAGGCATCGGACTGGTATTGCCGGATAATATAGGCGGCCAGCCCCACCCCGATGGCTACCTTGGATACGGCCTCGATAACCTGGGACACCGCGGTGGGTACCATATTGCTGCGCCCCTGGAAATAGCCCCGCAGGGCGGACATCACCGAAATGAAAAAGGCTGTGGGCGCCAGGGCGACTATGGTGTTGGCCGCCCCCGGCTTGCCTAAAAGTACCGCGATCTGCCGGGAACCAAAGAGCATGACCAGACAACCCAACAGGCCCAGGCTGAAAAACAGCCAGAAGGCTACGGAAAATACCTGGTCGGCCTCTTTTTTGCGGCCGCGGGCATAGGCCGTGCTGACCATGCGGGATACCGCTATGGGCAGGCCGGCCGTGGAGAGCATGAGGAAAATGGTGAAGATATCGTACGCGCCGTAAAAGTACGACATCCCCTCTGCACTGATGAAATTGGCCAGCGGTATGGAGAACAGCAGCCCCAGCACCTTCACTAGCAGCGTGGACGCCGACAGGATCGCCGCCCCCAGCATGAAACCGTTCTTGTTTTCCTGTGCCGTAATGCCGTCCCCCCTTTTTTGCTTATGGTTCCCTAGGAACTATCTGATAATTATACCATCTTTTTCTTCGGAACGCAAGGCCGCCTCCGGCACCCTTGAAACTTTTTGGCTGGACAAGGCCGCCGGCGGCGGAGAGTTGGCAACGCCAACTCTTGGGTGTTGCCCCTAAAAACCCCACCACCTTTGAAAAGGGCGAGGGCCGCCAGTGGCGGCCGTCACGAGCCGACCGAACCGGCAGGTGAGACGACGAAACTTTTATGATTTGCCCGCCGGAGCCTCGTTTATCAATCCTTCATTTTAGACACTCCCCCGCTCCCTTGCAACTTTTTGACGTGGACAAGGTCGCCTCTGGCAGCTTAAGGAACTTTCTGTAGAAAGTTCCTTAAGAATCTTCAAAGACTTTTGTGACGTTATCTGCCGCTTTGAGGGAGGGGGGCCGGTGGCTCGACCGAAAGGGGGAGGAAATCTGCGTTTTTCTTTTTTTGTTTTTTGGGTGGGGTATTACTTCTTCAACAAACGGTAGGGAATTCTTTCTGGGTTTTCTATGGCTTGGTATAGGAGGCAATAAGAAAAAAAGCAGGCCCCCAGAAACGTCCTGGGGGCACTGCTTTTTTATTTACTGATAGCCCCAATAGGGGGCCACGGGGCCGGTCCAGCGCGGCCACAGCGCTGGCGAGGGGTTTGGGGGCGAGGAGCCCCCAAAAGGGCGGGGCGAGGGGGCGAGGAGCCCCCAAAAGGGACGTGGGAAGGGACATCACTCCAGCTCGAAGGCGCCGGTGTAGAGTTGGTAGTATTTGCCGTGCTGGGCGATGAGTTCGTCGTGGGTGCCCCGCTCGATGATACGGCCCAGCTCCAGGACCAGGATGCTGTCGGAGTTCTGGACGGTAGAGAGGCGGTGGGCGATGACGAAAACGGTGCGGCCCTGCATCAGGCCGTCCATGCCCTGCTGCACCAGGCGTTCGGTGCGGGTATCGATGGAGGAGGTGGCCTCGTCCAGCACCATGACCGGGGGGTCGGCCACGGCGGCCCGTGCAATGCTGAGGAGCTGCCGCTGGCCCTGGGAGAGGCTGCCGCCGTCACCGGTAAGCATGGTGTCGTAGCCCTCGGGCAGGCGGCGGATAAAGCTATCGGCATTGGCCAGCTTGGCGGCGGCTTCGATCTCCTGGTCGGTGGCGTCCAGCTTGCCGTAGCGGATGTTCTCCCGGACGGTGCCGGTGAACAGGTTGGTTTCCTGAAGCACGATGCCCAGGGAGCGGCGGAGGTCGGGCTTTTTGATCTTGTTGATGTTGATGCCGTCGTAGCGGATTTTGCCGTCGGCGATATCGTAAAAACGGTTGATCAGGTTGGTGATGGTGGTTTTGCCAGCACCCGTGGCCCCGACGAAGGCGATCTTTTTGCCGGGCTGGGCGTCGATGTCAATGTTGTGGAGCACCAGCTTTTCCTCGTTGTAGCCGAAGTCCACGTCCAGGAGCTCGACCTCGCCGGTAAGGCGGGTGTAGGTGACGGTGCCGTCATCCTTGTGGGGATGTTTCCAGGCCCACATACCGGTGCGTTCGGGGGTTTCCACCAGGCGGCCGTCCACCTCTTTGGCATTGACCAGGGTGACGTAGCCCTCGTCCTGCTCAGGGGGCTCATCCATCAGGTCAAAGATGCGCTCGGCGCCGGCCAGGGCCATGACAATGGTGTTGAACTGCTGGCCGATCTGCCCGATGGGCATGGTAAAGCTGCGGGAGAGCTGCAGGAAGGCCGCGATGCCCCCCAGCGTGAGCCCCCCTACCCCACCGATGGCCAGCGCCCCGCCGGCAATGGCGATAACGGCGTATTGCAGGTGGCCCATGTTGTTCATGACTGGGCCCATGATGTTGGCAAAGCCGTTGGCCTTGGCCGAATCGCTGCGCAGGGCCTCGTTCAGGGCGTCAAAGCCCTCTTTGGCCTTTTCCTCGTGGCAGAACACCTTAATGACCTTTTGGCCGGTGACCATCTCCTCGATATAGCCGTTGATGGCGCCCAGGGATTTTTGCTGGCGCATAAAGTATTTGCCGCTGTTTTGGCCGATTTTGCCGGTTAGTACCAGCATGAGGGCCACCATGGCCAGAACCAGCAGGGTGAGGGGGATGCTGGTGGTGACCATGGCCACGAACACCGCCGTAAGGGTGATGGCCGTGTTGAACAACTGGGGGATGCTTTGGGAAATGAGCATCCGCAGGGTGTCGGTGTCGTTGGTGTAGCGGCTCATAATATCGCCGTGGGTATGGGTGTCAAAATACTTGATGGGCAGCTTTTGCATATGGGAGAACAGGTCGTCCCGGATATCCTTTAGGATGCCCTGGGAGATACTGACCATCAGCCAGTTATAGATAAAGGTGCCCGCTATGCCCAGCAGGTAGATAAGCCCCATGGTCCCCAGCGCCTGCAAAAGGCCGGTGAATACCGGGCTGGGAGAGGCCAGCAGGGGGGTGATGTAATCGTCGATGAGGGTTTCCAGAAACAGGGAACCCGCCACGCCGGCAATGGCGCTGGCCAGGATGCACAGGAACACGAACCCCATGCGGATACGGTTGGGCAGGCTCATGTAGCTTAAGAGCCGCTTGATGACTTTGCCGCCGTTTTTTGCTTTTGGCCTGTTTTTGGCGTAGGCCGCGCCCATTGGCCCTCTAGGAGGCATTTGCACTATCCCCTTTCTGCTGCGACTCATATACCTCGCGGTAAATGGCGCTTTGTTCCATCAGTTCGGCGTGGGTGCCCACGTCTACGACCTTGCCGCCGTCCAGGATGATGATCTGGTCGGCCTCCTGCACGGAGGACACCCGCTGGGCGATGATCAGCTTGGTGGTGTCCGGGATCTCCTCTTTGAATGCCTGGCGGATCATGGCGTCGGTGTGGGTATCCACGGCGCTGGTGGAGTCGTCCAGTATAAGTATTTTGGGCTTTTTCAGCAGGGCCCGTGCAATGCAGAGCCGCTGCTTTTGGCCGCCGGACACATTGGTGCCCCCCTGCTCGATGTGGGTATCGTAGCCTTCGGGGAACTGCCGGATAAAGCCGTCGGCCTGGGCCAGGCGGCAGACCCGCTCAATGTCCCCGTCGGTGGCGTTTTCATCGCCCCAGCGGAGGTTCTCTTTGATGGTGCCGGAGAAGAGCTCGTTCTTTTGCAGCACCATGGCCACCTCCTGGCGCAGGGCCTCTACGTTGTAGTCCCGCACGTCCTGGCCGCCTACCAGCACCCGGCCGCTTTGCACGTCATACAGGCGGGGGATAAGCTGCACCAGGCTGGACTTGCCGCTGCCGGTGCCCCCCAGGATGCCTACGGTTTGGCCGGGCTTAATGTGCAGGTTGACCCCGGACAGGCAGGCGCGGCCGGATTTTTTGTAGTTGAAGTCCACGTTCTCAAAGACAATGGAGCCGTCGGGGACGGTGGTGAGGTTTTTCTGGCCGTCCGCAATGTCGCTTTGTTCGTCCAGGATCTCCACAATACGGCCGACGGAGGCCCGCGACATGGTGCCCATGACGAAGATCATGGTGAGCATCATCAGGCTCATAAGCACCTGCATGGCGTAGCTCATCATGCTCATCAACTGGCCGGTGGTCATATCCCCGGCCACGATGAACCGGGCGCCGAACCAGGAGATGAGCAGGATGACGCCGTACATACAGAACTGCATCAGCGGCGCGTTGAAGGCCAGGATTTTTTCGGCCAGGGCGGAGTCGCGGCGGATTTGGTCGCTGGCCTCGATGAACTTTTCGGTTTCCTTTTCCTCACGGACAAAGGCCTTGACCACCCGGATGCCCCGGAGGTTCTCCTGCACCACGGTGTTCATCCGGTCGTAATGCTTGAACATACGCTTAAAGGCCGGATAGGCCCGTGTGGAGATGAAACCCAGCCCCAGGCCCAGCACCGGGATGGCCGCCAGGAAGATAAGGGCCAGCCGGGCATTGACCATAAAGGCCATAACCATGGCGAACACCAGGGTGGAGGGGGCCCGCACCGCAATGCGGATGAGCATTTGGAAGGTGTTTTGCACATTGGTTACGTCTGTGGTGAGGCGGGTGACGATGCTGCCGGTGGAGAATTTATCGATATTGGAGAAGGAGTAGCCCTGCACATGGTAGTACATGGCCCGGCGCAGGTTGGCGGCAAAGCCGGTGGAGGCCTTTGCCCCGAAAAAGCCGGACAGCACCCCAAAAGCCAGGGACACCAGGGCGCAGGCTACCAGCAGGGCACCCATGCGCCAGATGACGCCCATATCCCCGGCGTTGATGCCGTCGTCGATCATGTAGGCCATCAGCAGGGGGATGACCACCTCCATGACCACCTCCATGGCCGCTGTGACCGGGGTGAGGATGGCGTCTTTTTTGTATTCCCGGACAAAGCCGGAAAGCTTGCGTATCATGTCTTATCCTTCCTTTCTGTGGGCCGGGCTGTGTGGGCGCCGGGCTCTGTGCCTTTGATAGAGTCGCCGATCTTCTCGCACAGGCGGATGAAGGTTTCCCGCTCTTCGGGCGTAAGGCCGGCGGAGAGGCGGGCCTCGATGTCCTTGATGTTGCGGTGGAACTGCTCCTGCCGGGCGATGGCTTTTTCGGTTAGCTGGATCTTTTTGAGCCGGGCGTCCCATTCTACCGGGCTGCGGGTGATCATGCCCTCCCGCTCCATCGCCTGCAAAATGCCGGTCATGGTGGAGCGGCGCACGGAAAACTGCTGTTGCAGGTCCCGCTGGAAGATGTCACGGTCCCGGTTCACGTAGATGAACCCGATGAGCCAGCCGTACATACCCGCCCCGGAACGCTCGCCGTCCGGCCCGCTGTACTGGTGGGTCATCCAGCGGATCATATGGGACAGGCCGTTGATATGGAACCCGATCTCGTCCTTGTGGCCGGTGATATCCGGCCCGCCGGGGCCTTTGCCTTTATCCCGCATGGCGTTGCCTCCTTTCCTGTGGGCCGGGACAGTACGGCACCGTACTGTTAGCTTTTGTACTGTTAGGTGCCGAACTGTCCGCCTGCTAACAATTATAAGCCGGGGTGGGGAGGATGTCAAGGTTTTTTTTGGAAAAAAAGGCGGGAAAATGGAAAGGCCCCCCAGCTTGTAGCCGGGGGGCCTTTCCGATGGCGGGATGTGGGCGGGGGCTTAGCCCCCGGCGGCTTTTTGCGCCAGCTTGCCCAAAAAGTAGGCGACCTTGGGGGGCACGGCGTTGCCGATTTGCCGGCAGACCGCGGTTTTGCTGCCGGAGAACCGGAAATCGTCCGGGAAACTTTGGAGCCGGGCCGCTTCCCGTGGGGTGAGGGTGCGGTCCTCCACCGGGTGGATGAACCGGCCCCCGGCGGGGGTATCGAACCGGGTGGTGACGGTGGGGGCGGGGCTGTCCCATTGCAGGCGGCCGTAGGCCCCGCTGTGCACGGAGCGGATGGTTTCCTTTAGGACGGTGTAGTTTTCGCCGGCGGGGATCTGCTTCATCCGCGCCACTGCCAGGGGGGAGTGGTTGGTGCGGCTGTGGCCGGACAGCATGGCCCCGGCGCCGGCCAGGTACCGCTGGTAGGCGGTTTGGGGCGGCGGGGCGGGCACCAGGCCGTTGGGGGCGGGGGCGGGCAGGTTGCCGATGGCGTCCCGGACGGTGACGGGGTCAAAAAAGCCGGGCTGCGCCTGGGCGATCTCCCGGCGGGTGGCCTCCCACAGGGCGGGGAAGTCGACCCCGGACAGGGTGGTGCCCAGCAGGATCAGGCGCTCCCGCTTTTGGGGCACGCCGAACCCGGCGGCATTGACCACCTGCCAGTGCAGCCGGTAGGCCGGGCCCTCCAGGGCGGATTCGTCCTGGAAGAGGCGGAGGATCTCCCGGAAAATGGCGCCGCCCTGCATGGTGGCCATGCCCTTTACGTTCTCCATAACAAACACCAGGGGGCGCACGGTTTTGACGATTTGGAAATAGTGGCGGAACAGGTAGTTCCGGGGGTCATCCATAAAGCCCCGGCGGATGCGGGCCCCGGCCATGGAGAACCCCTGGCAGGGGGGGCCCCCGATGACCGCCTGGGCCTCCCCCTGCCGGAAAAGGCCCACGGTCTGGCTGATATCCTCGGCCAACACCTGGGCGTGGGGATGGTTGTGGGCATAGGTGGCCGCGGCCTGGCCGTCCAGCTCTACCGCGCGGGCCATGTGCCAGCCCGCCTGTAGAAAGCCCCAGGACAGGCCGCCGCAGCCGGCAAACAGGTCAATGGCTTCCATTGGCATTTGATTGGCCTCCCCCTGCGCGGTAGGGCAGCGCGAAGTGATGGATATAGGCGCTTTCCTCTTCGGTGAGGCCGAAGAGGCGGCTTATGTAGGCGTCGATTTGGGCGATCTCCGGCAGGCAGGCCCGGTGCTTGTACTCGTAGGCGGTCTGGCGGGTGCCCACAAAGACCCTGGTGGCCTCCAGGCGTTCCTCCAGGGCCGCGGCCAGCCGGGCGGGTTCCGGGCCTGCCGGCTGCAAGGCCATTGGACTCGACGGCACCCGGAAACCCTGCAACTCTTTGCGGGTGATATGCCAGCAGTCTGACACGCAGACCCAGTACCACCAGAACAGGGAGGAGTTCAGCAGGCACATACACAGGGGGGCGTCCTGGCAGGGGAAGGCCCGGTACTCGCCGCCGGTGTGGGGGGCGAGGAATGCCTTGACCCAGAAGGTGGCCCGCATATTCAGGTAGACCGGGGGGCCGCTTCCGGCCAGCAGCTCCAGCAGGGGGCGGCCGGCGGCAGTGGCTTTTTGGTAGATGGAGATATCCAGGGCGTTGCCCAGCTTGGGGATAAAGCCCCCGGTTACAAAGGGGTTTTCTACCGCCTGCAAGGAGGCGAACAGCCGGGGGCGCTCCCCCTTATACCAGTACCGGTAGTTGCCGGTGAACACCTGCCGCTTGCCCGCCCCTGCCCGGCCGAACAGCACGCAAAGCTTTTGGTGCACCGAGGGGAACAGGCAGTCCGGGCGGTCGGAAAAGCTGTAGACCGCCTGCTGGGGCATCAGGCGGAAAAGCACCTCCCGGATGGCCTGCATACGGGGGGTGGCGGTGTAGGACAGGGGGATGACGAACCCCAACACCCCCCCAGGGGCCAGGGTGGCCCCGGCGTTTTCCAGCACATTGGCGTAGATATTGCCGTAGCGCCGGGGCGGGGGGCTGGGGCATTTGCCGTCCTCCACATAGGGGGGGTTGCCCAGGACCAGGTCGAACCGGGGGCCGCCGGCAGGCGGGGCGGACACGAAGTCCCGGCAGGTGAAGTTGTCCCGCAAGGGGGGCCAGACGGCCGCCGCTTTTTCCGGGCCGAAACGGTGCAGGACACAGAGGAACAGCCGCAGCCGGGTGATGGCCACGGAGCCGGGGTCCAGGTCGTTGCCGTAGAGGGTGCCCACCACCCGGACCAACTGCGCCCGACTAGGCGGGCCGGACAGGGCCAGCCTGTCCAGCTTACGCCGGAGGGCGGCCAGCAGGAAGGCCCCGGTGCCGCAGGTGGGGTCGTATACGGTTTTGGCCAGGTAGGCGGGGGGGATATCCGCCGTGGGCAAAGGGGGCGCGCCCCCTGCCCAGGGCCCGCCGCAGGCCAGGCGGATGGCCCGGCCCAGCAGGAAATCCACCAGGTCGGGGGGGGTGTAGTAGACCCCTTTGGCCCGGCGGCCCTCCCCCCTCTCGTTGAGGACGGCCAGTTGCTGCTGGGCTTTCCCGTAGGGGCAGGGCGGCGGGGGCGGGGCGGCCGGGGGGGGCGGGCCCAGGATGTGGCCTAGGATCTCCTCTGCCGGGGCGGCGGGGCCGGGCAACCGGGCCAGGCAGCCGGCGGCGATCTGCCAGGCCCGCCCCAGAAAGCCCGGATCTATGCCCGCCTGCCCGGCCGGTAGCCGGCCGCTCAAAACTGCCGCACCAGCCGGTCGATACCCAAAAGCCCCCTGTAGGGGAGCCAGCGGGCATCGCCCTCGCCGAAGTCCCGGATGCCGGCGTGCTGTTTCATATACGCGTACTCGGCATAGCCCAGCACATCGGCTTCGGGGATATCCTCCCAATCTACCAGCTTATCGTGTGCGTCTATGTCCTTGGCGTAGAGCCGGACGGCCACGTAGTAGTCCTTGTGGTCGCGGTCAAACTGCTCTGTATTCACCAGCAGGCGGCTGTGGATGGCGCGGAAACCGGTTTTTACATCCACCCGCTTGCCGGAGGCGGTGATAAAGTCAAAGGCGTCCACATTTTCCTGGCCGTGGTAGATTGCGAACATCTGGGAGGTATCCACCTGTTTGCCCTGCTCCCACAGGAACTGGGCAAAGACCATCTCCCCCAGCTTGCCCATGTAGGTGCGCTGGATCTCTACCCTTTGCTGCCGGGCTATGTCCCGACAGGCCCGCAACTCCTGGGGCAGCAGGCGGGAGTACTGGTCGTTGCCCAGGATGATTTTTCGAGAAAAATCCAGCGCTTTGTGGCGCATACCGGGGGTGACGGCCAGCCTATAGTAGGCCACCTTGTACGAGCCCCGGCTGTCGAAACGCTGTTCCATTTGTATACCCTCCTCTTGTATGGTGGGCCCCTGGCCGCGAGTTGCGGCGCGAAAAGGCCTTTCCGCTTATTATAACACAAATGCCCCGGCCTGTGCAACGCTTTTTGGGGGGGACCGTGCGTAGACCGTGATGGGGAAAAAAAGTGTTGACTTGGAGCCCCCTCCATATTGTATAATGGAGAAAAATGGAAAGGATGGCCTGTGTATGAAAAAGTTGGGTTTTGGTTTGATGCGCCTGCCTACGCGCGACCCTGCGAAAGCCGGGGATATTGACCTGGAACAGGTAAAAAAGATGGTGGACCTGTTTATGGAGAAGGGCTTTACGTACTTTGACACGGCGTGGATGTACTGCGGCTTTAACAGCGAGCCCACTGTGAAGGAGGCTTTGGTGAGCCGGTACCCCAGGGACAGCTTTACCCTGGCTACCAAGCTGCATAACGGGTTTTTTAACAGCCTGGAGGACCGGGACAAGGTGTTTGACCAGCAACTGGAAAAGACCGGGGCCGGGTACTTTGACTACTATATGCTGCACGGCATTGAGGAGGGCAGCCTGCCCAAGTATGAGCAGTTCGACTGCTTTAACTGGCTGAAAGCCAAGAAGAAGGCCGGGCTGGTAAAGACCATGGGCATTTCCTTCCATGCGGGCGCCGGGCTGCTGGACGAGATTTTGACCAAGTACCCGTACATTGAGTTTGTACAGTTGCAGATCAACTACCTGGACTGGGAGAGCCAGTGGATCCAGTCACGGGCCTGCTATGAGGTGGCGGTGAAACACCACAAGCCCGTTATTGTGATGGAGCCGGTTAAGGGCGGCACCCTGGCAAAGGTGCCCGCCCAGGTGGAGGCGCTGTTTAAGGCCCACGACCCCCATGCCTCGCCGGCCAGTTGGGCTATACGCTTTGCGGCCAGCCTGCCGGGGGTGATGATGGTGCTATCCGGCATGAGCAGCTTGCAGCAGATGGAGGACAACCTTGGGTATATGGAGGACTTTGTGCCCCTGACCGGGGAGGAGCAGGCCATGGCCTTTAAGGCCGGGGAGATCATCAACGGGCAGATTGCCGTGCCCTGCACCGGGTGCTCGTACTGCACCGAGGGCTGCCCCCAGAAGATTGCTATACCCCAGTACTTCTCCCTGTACAACGAGGATATGCGGGAGCGCCTGGAGGAGAAGGGCTGGACGGTAAATTTCTCCAACTACGCCAACCTGGCTAAGGACTTTGGCCGGGCCGGGGACTGCATCGGCTGCGGCCAGTGCGAGGAGATGTGCCCCCAGCATCTGCCGATTATGGAGCACCTGAAGGCGGTTTCGGGGCACTTTGACCGGTAAGGGGGAACCCCGGCCGCGGGGGCGGGCACAAAAATTTTTTTGACGCCGCCGGCTGCCCCGCCATATAGGCCGCGGGCTATATGGGCGGACGGCCGGGCCTTTTCCCGCGGGGACGGCGCAGATTAAATCAACCAGAAAATGCAAAGACTACCTCCGTAACGAAAATTACGGAGGTGCTTTTCTATGCAGGGGAAAGTGGAGATATGCGGGGTGAACACCGCCAAGCTGAAAGTGCTGAAAAGCGACGAGATGCGGGAGTTGCTGATCCGCAGCCACGACGGGGATAAGGAGGCCAGGGAAAAGCTGATACAGGGGAACCTGCGGCTGGTGCTTAGCGTGATACAGCGCTTTGGCAACCGGGGGGAGAACCCGGACGACCTGTTCCAGGTGGGATGCATTGGGCTGATGAAGGCCATCGACCACTTTGACGTGAGCCAGGGCGTGCAATTTTCCACCTACGGCGTGCCCATGACATTCCCTTGGGGAAAAAGGGAAGGAGGCACGAAATGACCCGGAAACAGGCCATTTCCGCGGTGCTCGGCTACTTAGAGCAGCAGCCAGACCTGCCCCAAGAACTCTGCAAAGCAATACTTATTTTGAAGGAAATGCAAAACGGGATGCCGGGGAAGATCTGGACGGACGGGGCTATTCGGGGCGCAGTTGAAAGATTTATAGAAGAAAATGGACGACCGCCCAAGGTAAAGGAACTGGACGGTGTGGGGTATCTGCCGCCCCACACCGTTGTAGCCCGGCAATATGGCATGACCGCGGGAAGGTGGCTGGAGGAGAATTATCCCGGCCCCAAAGGCGGTTTGCCGGGCCGCTATAAGGGGCTGACACCGGATGATTTGAAAGGGATGTTCATCGCGGAGTACCAGCGCATACAGCCAGTAGGCGAGGAGGATTTTGACCGGCGCAGGCAGAAGGGCATCCCCTGTTGGCGGTACACGGCGAAGGTACTGGGGGCCAGCAGGTGGAATGCGCTGCGGGAGATCTGTGGGGTAACGCCCCCAAATGGGCGCAGCGGAGAGAGGGCCTTTCTGGTGGATGGGCACGTGCTGGGGGTGGAGCCCCCAGGGTAAGCAAAGGGCGCGCTCCCCCCTGCCGGTTTGGCAAGGGTGTGGCTTAGGTATTGTCGCCGGGGACGGTGTAATGCTGCCTGGCCCTACTGTGGTGGCAGGGACATTCTTTAGTGAGGGGCAGGGCTCAAAATCAATATAAAAAAGAAAAAGCAGTAGCCCGCCCCTTTGGCGGTCGAGCGGGTTGTTTGGCCTAAACAAAGAGGCCGGGGACGGTGTAATGCTGCCTGGCCCTATGGGGGTGGCCAAAACATTTTTTGGCGAGGGGCGGGGCTCAAAATCAATATAAAAAAAACAGTAGCCCGCCCCTTTGGCGGCCGAGCGGGTTGTTTGGCCTAAACAAAGGGGCTGGGGACGGCATAAAAGTTTTTGAAGATTCTCAAGAAACTTTTTACAAAAAGTTTCTTGAGCCGCCGGAGGCCCGGAGGCCCAGAGGACTGGAGGCCATTAGACCCGTGGCCCTTGCCAAGCCGGGCCAAACGTGGTATGATAGGGAAAAAGCTTAGGGAGGTAAAGCGATGATACTGATCAAGAACGGCAGGGTCAAGACGATGGCAGGGCCGGACATTCCGGCGGGGCAGGTGCTGGTGGACGGCGGGAAGATCGTGGCGGTTGGCACCGCTGTGGAGGCGCCGGCGGACGTGCAGGTGCTGGACGCAAAGGGCGGGCTGGTGGCGCCCGGATTTATCGATGCCCACTGCCACATCGGCCTGGACGAGGAGGCCATTGGCTTTGAGGGGGACGACTACAACGAGATGACCGACCCCGTTACCCCGCAGATGCGGGGCATTGACGGCCTGAACCCTATGGACGAGGCCTTTTTTGAGGCTTACAGCCATGGCATTACCACGGCTGTGACAGGGCCGGGCAGCGCCAACGTGGTGGGCGGCACCTTTTTGGCCGTTAAGCTGGCCGGCAGGCGGGTGGACGACATGGTGGTGAAGGACCCGGTGGCCATGAAGATAGCCTGGGGCGAGAACCCCAAGCGCTGCTACGGGCGCTCGCAGAAGATGCCCATGACCCGTATGGGCAACGCCGCTTTGCTGCGGGAACTGCTGGCGAAGTCCCGCAACTACATGGAGGAACTGGACGCCTGGGAGAAGGACCCGGACAACCATAAAAAGCCCGCCTATGACCCCAAGTTGGAGGCGATGCTGCCGGTGATGCGGGGGGATATCCCGCTGAAATCCCACGCTCACCGGGCCGATGACATCTTTACCGCCCTGCGGGTGGCCAAGGAGTTTGGGGTGGGCATTACCCTGGACCACTGCACCGAGGGCCACCTGATTGCCGGGGAACTGGCCGCCGAGGGCAAGCCCTGCCTGGTGGGGCCCACTTTGGGGGATAAATCCAAGTTCGAGCTGAAAAACAAAAGTTGGGATACCCCCAGGGTGCTGGCCGAACATGGGCTGAAACTGGCCATTATTACCGACGCGCCGGTGATACCCCTGCGGTACCTGCCCCTGTGCGCGGGCCTTGCCATGCAGGCCGGTTTGCCAGAGGAGGACGCCTGGCGGGCTATTACCATCAACCCGGCGGAGATTGTGGGCATCAGCCACCGGGTGGGCAGCCTGGAGCCCGGCAAGGACGCGGATATTGTGGTCTACCAGGGCGACCCGCTGCGGGATATCCAGTGCCGGGTGCTTTACACTTTGATCGACGGGAACATCGTATACGGGGGCTAAGCCCCTTTATACCCTTTATAAAGATTGAACAGACAAAAAAGCCTGCGCCCCCTGAAAAAGGGTGCGGGCTTTTTTGGGTTGTTCGTATTGGTTTGGGCAGGGGCGGCAGCTTACTCCTTCACAGCGCCCAATGTGATGCCGTTTACAAAGTACTTTTGCAGGAAGGGGTAGACGATCAGCATGGGGATCATGGCGATGAATACCTTTGCCGCTTCCAGCGCTTTGTTGGAGTTTTGGTTGAGCTTTTGGTACTGCTCGGCCGTCAGGGTGACGCCCACCGGGATCTGCACCACGATCTGCTTGATGTAGGTTTGCAGGGGGTACATATCGTCGCTGGACATCAGCACCAGGCCCTGGAAGAACTCGTTCCAGAAACCCACGGAGGTGAACAGCACCACCGTGGCAATAACCGGCACCGAGCAGGGCACTACGATCTGCCACAGGATGCGCCAGGGCCCCGCGCCGTCAATGGCGGCGGCTTCCTCCAGGTCGCTGGGCAGGTTGCGGAAGAAGTTCATCAACAGGATAACATTGAACACCGGCACGCTGCCCGCCAATACCAGGGCGGCCATGGTGTCCAGCAGGTCATAGGTCTTTACGGTGATGAACCAGGGGATGGTGCCGCCGTTAAAGAGCATACAGAAGATGAGCACCCACATCATGGCGGTGCGGGGCTTATACTCCCGTGAGCTTTTGGAAAGGGGGTAGGCCATCATGATGATGACCACCATGGTGAACACCGTGCCGTACAGCACCCGCTGGACGGAAATCCAGAAGGAGTTCCAGAACTTGGCGTCGCCCATAACCAGCTTGTAGGAGTTGATATTGAACCCGATGGGGAACATGGTTACCTGGCCGGAGGATACGGCGACTTTGTCGGAAACGGACACGCAGAACGTGTACCACAGGGGGTACAGGCAGCTCACTGCCAGGAAAAGCAGGATGAGCACGTTGATAATATCGAACAGCCGGGATAAAAAGGTCTTGTTTTCTACCACTGTGCTCCCTCCTTAGAATATGGTGTAGTCGGCAAACTTATAGGCCAGCACATAGGACACGGTGATCAGGGTAAAGCTGACCACGGATTTGAACAGGCCCACAGCCGTTGCCAGCGAGAACTGCATATTGGTAATACCAATACGGTAGACGTAGGTGTCGATAATATCGCCGGTGCTGTACACCATGGGCGAATACATATTGAACACCTGGTCGAAACCGGCGTTGAGCACATTGCCCATGGCCAGGGTGGTGAGAAGCACCACCGTGGGGATAAGGGCCGGCAGGGTGATGTTGCGGATGGACTGCCAGCGGGAGGCGCCGTCGATGGCGGCGGCCTCGTACAGGCTGGGGCTGATGCCCGTGAGGGCTGCCAGGAACACCACCGCGTTGTAGCCAAACTCCTTCCACACATCGGTGCCGATGACAAAGCCCTGGAACATATTGGGGTCCGTAAGCCACATTTTGGGCTCGTTGCCAAAGGCCGTGTACACGGTGTTGAAAATACCGAAATACCCGAAGATATTGCTTACAATATTGGCCAGGATAACCCAGGAGATAAAGTGGGGCAGGTACACAATGGTCTGCACGGTCTTTTTGAAAGCAATATTCTTGATCTCGTTGAGCAGGATGGCAAACACCAGCGGGATGACAATATTCAGCACCAGCTTGCCAATGGCAATGACCAGGGTGTTGCGGACAATGTTCCACACATCGCCCAGGCTCATCAGGTAGGTAAAGTTGTCAAGCCCGACCCAGGGGGAACCGAACCAGCCTTTTTTAGGCATATAGTTCTGGAACGCCATGACAATGCCCACCATGGGCACAATGCTAAACAGGATCATCCAGATAAAGCCGGGGACGGTCATTAGGGTATAATGGAAACTGACCGGTAGGGACTTACGGGGCTTTTTGACAGCAGGATGGCTGTTGTTATCCATATTCTCCCTCCTGTTTTTAAGTAATGAGAGAACAAAGGCGCCCTACTGTGGAAACGCCTTTGCCTCTTCTATCTAGTTCAATTTATGCAAAGACGGGGTATTTAGCCGGCCTTTACGAAAGCGTCTACCGCAGCCAGGATGGTGTCGCCGCCCTGGGCTTTCCAGTTCTCCACGTAGGTGTCGAAAGCAGAGATGTCGGCCTGGCCGGTCATGATGGACATGATGGTCTGGTCCTCCAGGTCTTGCAACTGGGTCCAGTACTGGTCGAACTCATCGATGGTGTAGTAGATAACGGACTCTACCTTCTTATCGGGGGTCAGGGTCTCGTAGGGACGGTCGCCTACCAGCAGGGCATAGTAGCGGTTGAACTGGCCATTGTTGGTCATGACGTCCATATCGTTTACGCTGACGTTCCGGTCGCCCTTGAAGTCCTCGTTGAACACGGTGGGCAGATCCACGGCGTCGGTGTACAGGTTCTTATAGATGTTGCCGGGGATGTTGAAATCCTCAGCGGTCTTTTCGCCGGCCAGCACGTCCATCAGGGCGTTGTATTCGTACTCGCACTCGTCCATGGCAGCCATGGTGTTGCGCAGCGGGTACCAACTGATCGCCACGGAGGTATCGAAGATGGACTCGTCACGCACCAGCACGTTGTTGGTGATGATGATGGCCTTTTTCACGTCGTCAGACGCATCGGCGTTTACTACGGTATAAGAGGAGCCGCAGTCCTTGATCTTCACGTTCCACTTGCCGTCGTCGCTGTACAGGGGGTAAGCCTGCCAGTCGGCGGTGGGGTCATTCTTAAAGGAGTCGCCGTTGCCGTAGCCCAGGCTCCACCAGGGGCCCATGAAGATGCCGCAGGTGCCTTCTTTCACGCCGGCAGCCTCGTCGCCGTTGGTGGCCACGCCCAGCTCGGGGTTGATCAGGCCCTTCTTGTACCAGTCAGCCAGGATCTCCAGGGTATCCCGTGACTGCTGGGTGTTGGTGCCGTAGATCAGCTCGTCGCCCTCATAGTAGAAGAAACCGGGGTAGGCGTCTTTGGCCTGGTAGACAGCGTCAAAGCCGTAACTCTTGTTACCGGAGGTCAGGAAGGTGTCATAGCTGCGCACGCCCTGGCCCACGCCGGCGATGGAGTATTTGGGGGATTTGCCCTCGTCCTTGAACTTCTGGGCAACGGCCTCCAGGTCGGCGATGGTCTTGGGAACTTCCAGCTTCAGCTCATCCAGCCAGTCCTGGCGGATGAAGTAGATGTAGACGCCGTCGGTTTCCACGGACACGTTGGGCAGGCCCACAAACACCCCATCATAGGTGCCGTTGCTGTAGGCGCGGCCTTTCGTAGACTCCATGATCTGCTTGACCTGCTTGGAAGCATACTGGTCATACACATCATGCAGGTCGGCCAGCAGTTCGGACTGGGCAGCCTTTACCATGTAGCTGCGGTTGGGGAACACGATGCCGTCCGGCAGGGCGGCAGAGGCGATTTGCAGGGAGATCTTCTGCTGGAAGTCAGCGGTAGAACCTACCGTCCAGTCAGAAACATACTTGATGTTGAAGTTCTCCTCCAGGTAGCGGGTGTACTGGTTGTTGGCAGCGTCTTCGCCCTCGGACAGGGTGGTGTCGACCGGGTCAATGGCGCTGGCAAAGTGGACCTCTACCAGTTCGTCAAACTTCTGGAAAGCGCGGCTGTCGGTTTCGCCGGCGGGGGCGTCGTCACCCTCCACCTCGTCTGCCGTGTGCCATTTCAGACCCGCGGACTCCATGGAGCCCTCGCCGGACAGGCCGGTGCCGCCCTCCTCAGGGGTGCTGGCGTCGTCGCCGGCCTCGCTGCCGTCATCGGCAGGGGCGCTCTCGCTGGACTCGCTCTGGCTGGAAGAGTCTGTGCCAGCGGAAGAGGAGCTTTCGCCGCCGTTGCCGCCGCAGGCCGCGAAAACGGACACAATCAGGGCCAGCGCCAACAGAAGGGCCAAAATCTTTTTGCTCATCGTTGATCTTCTCCTTTACATATAGTCGTCCAGGTTCTAGATCATTTACGCCCTTTGGCGTAAATGCCAAGAGGAGTACTCCTCTTGGGAACCGAACTGGTGAAAGTATAACACAATATGAAAAAATTGTAAAGACCCAAATCCAAAATTTACAAACCGGCGGGTCATTTTCCGTTATTTTGCCGGATTTACAGGATTTATAGGGTAAAGGACACCTGGCCAAGGCCGGCGTCCACTTTCAGCAGCAGGCC
Organism: Acutalibacter caecimuris; assembly: GCF_034335085.1. Classification (NCBI taxonomy): domain Bacteria; kingdom Bacillati; phylum Bacillota; class Clostridia; order Eubacteriales; family Acutalibacteraceae; genus Acutalibacter; species Acutalibacter caecimuris. The sequence continues at coordinate 22,742 of NZ_JAWXXJ010000008.1, forward strand.
CTGGGCGGTTTCCTCCGCCTCGGCCCCGGCCAGACTGCCGGCGGCTTTTACATTGTGCAGCAGAACCCGCAGGCCCTGGGCCTTGCCGTCAAAGCGGATAACCACGTTGCCGTCTGTATTCTCGGCTGTCACGGAGAGGAACTTCCCGCCCTGTTTATCCACCACATCGCAGGCGGCTTTGCCGGTCAGTTGGTAGATATGCAGGGTCAGGTCCTCGGCGTAGTCGTACTCCACCTGGCTGTCGTTGGCGCCTACAGGCAAAATGGTGTTCTCCCTAGCCAGCAGGGGCAGGCTCATGAAGTCATGGACCTCATGGAGCCAGCGGCCGCCCTCTACCACCTGGTTATTAAGGATATTGGTCCACTTGCCCGCGGGCAGGTAGTAGTCCACGTCCCCTTCTTTGGTAAATACCGGGGCCACCAGCAGGCTTTCGCCCAGCATATACTGCCGGTCCAGGTCCGCGCAGGGGATGTCCTCCGGGAACTCCAGCACCATGGCCCGCATCATGGGCACGCCAGTGGTGTGGGCCTCCACGGCCTTGGTGTACAGGTAGGGCATCAGGCTGCACTTCAGCTTGGTGAACTTGCGCACCACGTCTACGGATTCCTCGTCAAACAGCCAGGGCACCCGGTAGGAGTTGGAGCCATGCAGCCGGGAATGGGTGGACAAAAGGCCAAAGGCAGCCCAGCGCTTGTACACATCGGCAGGGGCGGTGCCCTCAAAGCCGCTGATGTCATGGCTCCAGAAGGCAAAGCCGCTCATGCACAGGGACAGGCCCGCCCGCAGGCTTTCGCTCATGGAGAGGTAGTTGGAGGAGCAGTCGCCGCCCCAGTGTACCGGGAACTTCTGCCCGCCGGCTGTGGCGCTGCGGGCGAAGAGGCAGGCCTCGTTGTGGCCCTTGTACTCCTCCAGCAACTCAAACACGCACTTATTATATAAATAGGTATAGTAGTTGTGCATCATTACCGGGTCGCTGCCGTCATAGTACACGCAGTCGGTGGGGATGCGCTCGCCGAAGTCGGTCTTAAAGCAATCCACGCCCATATCCAGCAGTTCCCGCAGCTTACCCTGGTACCACTTCCAGGCGGCGGGGTTGGTGAAGTCCACCAGGCCCATGCCGGCCTGCCACATATCCCACTGCCACACAGAGCCGTCCGGGCGCTTGAGCAGGTAGCCGTGCTCCATCCCCTCTTTGAACAGGGGGGACTTCTGGCCGATGTAGGAGTTGATCCACACGCAGATCTTCAGGCCCCGCTCCTTCAGCCGTTTCAGCAGCCCTGGGGCGTCTTTGAACATTTTGGGGTCGAATTTGAAGTTGCACCACTCGTTCTCGGTCATCCAGTAGCAGTCAAAGTGGAATACGTGCAGGGGGATGTCCCGCTGCTCCATGCCGCCTACAAACTCGTTTACCGTTTCCTCGTCATAATTGGTGGTAAAGGAGGTGGAAAGCCACAGGCCGAAGGTCCAGGCCGGGGGCAGGGCCGGGCGGCCGGTGAGGGCCGTGTAGTTTTGCAGCACGGTTTTGGCATCGCCGCCACCGATGACCATGAAGTCCAGCTTTTCGCCGGGCACGGAGAACTGGGCCCGGGTGACCACCTCGGAGCAGAGCTCATAGCTGACCTGGTCGCTGCTGTTGACGAACACGCCGTAGCCCCGGTTGGTTACATAGAAGGGGATGTTTTTGTAGGAGATCTCGGAGCAGGTGCCGCCGTCCTCCTGCCAGATATCCACCACCTGGCCGTTTTTCACAAAGGGGGTGAAACGCTCGCCCAGGCCGTAGACCTTCTCGCCAATGCCCAGGTCCAGTTGGGCGCGCATGAAGGGGCCCCCCGGGGTGGTGAGGTAGCTGATCATGCTGCGGCCGAACTTGTCGCCCACCTTGGTAATGGGCTTTCCGTCATAATAATAGGTGAAACTGGCGGGATTTTTTGTTATTTTTAACTGAGTTTTGCCGCTGGTTACGGTTATAATGCCCTCTTCCTCGCTGACTTGCAGGGGGAATGCCTCGGTTTCCAGCTCAAAGGCGGGCTCTTTTTTGGCGCTGCCCATGAAGTGCCAGGCCTGGGTGCGGATGATGTCTTGGCGGGGGGAGCTGATATACATTTCCAGCACCGGGCCACCCATGCCCCGCATATCTTGTGGATAGGGCACGCTGTATATGTACAGCTTGTTGTCCTCCACGCGGGTTTCCCGGATCTGCACGCAATCGGCCGCCGAAACGCCGGGCTTGTTGACCCAATAACCTCTGGTGAATTTCATGTTGAAACTCCTTTCTGATGGATATATTTTGGGGGAAAAAACGGCGTCCCCTTTTGTACAGGATGTATTATAGCACATATCCCATACAAAAAGAAACGCCTAAACTGGTACGATCCTCTTTTTTTCTAATCTTATCCTACGGTTTTACCCACGGTTTCCAGGCGGGTTAGCCATGCCTTTAGGGCAGTTGCTTCGGGGTTCTTGAGGGCTTCACGGTACAGTAGGAAGGAGGTATTGTCCTGCTTTTCCATGGCCCTTAACGCTTTTTTGGGGCCGAAAAAGTATAGCCCCGCCGCGTCGCAGTAAATCTCCAGGCTGTCGCGCAGCAGCCAGTGCCAGCGGTAGAAACCTTCCGCATCCCCCCGCCGGCAACGGGCGGCCATCTTCCAGCACCAGGCTATGTCCCGCTCTACCAGCGGCCGGGGCTTGGGCTGCCAGGACGCCAGGCGCGCCTGCACCCGTTTCTGTAGTTGGGAGGCCACGCCCCCTTCGTCTACCAGCACCTGCCCATCGAACACCTGCACCGCCTCGTCCAGGTCCGCGGCCCCGCCCGCAAAATGGCCGGGGCCGTACAGGAATACATCCAACTGTACCCCCGCCACCACCGAACTGTCATGGCCATCCCCCGGCCAGGGGGTGATGACCAGCGCGTCAAAGTCGCTGTGCAGGTTGTTGCTTCCGTCTGCGTAGGAGCCGTAGACGATCAGCCCCAGGGGCGCATATTTTTCCCGCAAATAACGGATGATCTCCTCCATGCCCCGCCTCCCTCACAGGCTCTTGAGCCCGTCATACAGTTGGTTAAAGGACTTCATCTCCCGGCACCGGCCATAGGACAGCGCCTTGTCCTCCCCAAAGGCAGAGAGCCAGCACTTGGCCATTTCCTCCACGGTGGTTTCCAGCATCACCATAAACTGGGTGTATAGGGCGCTGTAGGCCGGTGTGCCCTGCTGGTAGTGGCTGTCGATCAGCGTTTCCGTAAGCTGGTCCAGGGGATAGAGCTTTAGGTGCAGCAGCTCGTGGCAGATGACCTCCTCCGGGTTCTCCTGCCGGGGGTTCCGGGCGTTCAGCAGTAAAATCGCCTTCCGGTCTGTGGGGTCAATCTTGAAATCTCCCGTCTTGGTGAACGCCGGGTCGTCGACCAGCTCCAGCTTTACGTCCCACCCCTCCTCCAGGCGTAGGCGTGAACGCCATTTCGTAAATATCGGCTGGATGCTTTCTTGGGTGTATGTGTACATGGAATGCCTCCTTCGCTTTTTTGCTTGCTGTGCTGAGGTCGCCTCCGGCGGCCGACTTCGCCTTTGGCGAAGTCGCGAACCCTTGTCGTGAAAAGGGTTCTAAGGACTCCCAAAAGCTTTTGAGCCGTTATCTGCCGCGCTGTGGGGGCGGGGCCGTTGGCTCGACCGGTGGCTGTGGGGAATACTTTGCGTTTACAATATTTTTAAAATAAAAACATGAAAGTTTTATCCACTTTTTAAAAGTCTGGGGTTCCCCAAGCATTGGTTATGGCAACTCTTGGCCGCCGGGGGAAAAAACAAGTACACGTCCCCCACCCCGCGGCGTTCCAAAGGACAAACTAAAAAAATGTAAACACATAAAAGTTTTGTCCACTTTTTCAAAAGTGGTGGGGGGTGAAGGGGGGCAAAGCCCCCCTTCCCGCCGGAGGCCCCGCTATTTTCAAAAGTGGCGGGGGGTGAAGGGGGGCAAAGCCCCCCTTCCCGCCGGAGGCTACCGGCGTAAACGATAAGCCTCCAGTTCCTGGGCCAAGGCGGGCAGGTGGACTTCGAACTTTGGGCCGAAACGGGGGTCTTTGCTATACCGGCGGGTAGTTTCCACCACCCGGTGGACGAAACGGACGGCCAGCCAGCAGGCCTCTTCCAGGGGCATACCGTTCAGCAGGCCCCCCAGCAGGGTGGAGGCGAACAGGTCACCGGTGCCGTGGAAGGAGCCGGGGATCTCCTCCATCATGCAGAATACCGGCTGGCCCTTTGCCCCGTCCAGGCACACGGCCCCCAGGCCCCCCTGGCAGCGCACCCCGGTCAGCACCACCATGGACGGGCCCATTTGGCACAGGGCCCCCAGGATATCGCCGGCTTCCGCCCGGCTCAGGGTATCGCCCCGGTACTCCCGGCCCAGCAGGCAGGCTGCCTCGGTCAGGTTGGGGGCTACCAGGTCCGCCTTGCGGCACAGCCCGGCCATGCCCGCGGCCAGTTGGGGGGTGATGGTTTGGTACAGCTTGCCCCCATCCCCCAGGACCGGGTCTACCAGCACCAGGGCATCTTGGCCCAGCAGGGTGATGATCTCCTCCACGATGCCGGTCTGCTCCGCCGAGCCCAGAAAGCCGGTGTACAGCGCCGAAAAGTGGACGTCCAGCCCGGCCCAGTGCTTGGCCGTGGGCAGCATATCCCCGGTGAGGTCCCGGTAGGTATAGCCGGTAAACCCGCCGGTATGGGTGGACAGTACCGCTGTGGGCAGGGCGGCGGTTTCTACCCCGCAGGCGGAAAGTACCGGCAGGGCTACGGTTAGGGAGCATTTGCCCATGCCGGACAGGTCGTGGATGGCGGCGCAGGTCTTTTCCTGATAGATCATGGAGGCACCTCTTTCTGTAAAATCACGTTTTTGGGGGGCTCAGGAGCCGCCGGGCGCGCCGGGGACAAGGCCCTGGGGGGTCAGGCGGTAGGTGGTTTCGGCCACCTCGGCGATGAAACGCCTGTCATGGGACACGCTGATAACGCAGCCGCCGAAACTTTGCAGCATCCCCCGGATGACCGGGCCGGAAAGGGGGCTCAGGTTCCGGGTGGGTTCGTCCAGGATCAGCACGTCGTTGTGGCCCAGGATCATCTTGAGGAAAAACAGCTTGGCCTTTTGGCCCCCGGAAAGCTGGCTGATGCTGTGCTCGCACTCCTCGGCGGTGTACTTCATGCTGCCCAGGAAGGTTTTGGCTTGGGTAAGTTTCTCTTTCTCTCCGCTGCCGCCTGTGAGGAACTGGACGGGGGTTTGGGTTTGGTCGACGGTTTCGGCGTAGTTTTGGGGCATATAGGCGGCTTTCAGGTCTGTGCGGGGCAGCAGTTGCCGGGCGATCTCCCGAAGGAGGGTGGTTTTGCCCGCGCCGTTTTGCCCGGTGATGCAGATGTGCGCCGGCCCCCGGACATACAGCCGGATGTTTTCCGCCAGGGGGGTACCGTCCGGGGCGGCCAGGGCGGGCAGGGACAGGTCCAGCACCACCTTGCCCGCGGGCAGGGACACGCTTTGGTCGAACCCGGCCAGGATGGCCTCTTCGCTGTCCGGGAACTGGGTCATATCCTCCCGCTCCCGCTCGAAACGGTGCTCCATGGACTTGACGGATTTCATCTTCTTTTTCAGGAGGCGGCCCCCGTGTGGGTCGGCCTGGCTGATGGTGTCCAGGCCGTGCTGCACCTTCTGCTCCATACGGCGGATCTTCTCCTGCCGCTTGCGGTCTTCCTCCCGGTCCTTGCGGGCCAACTGCGTCTGCTTTTGAAACTTTTGCAGCCGCTCTTCCACATACTGGCGGTAGCCGCAGCGGGCTACCGTGCACCGGGGGAGGGTCTTGCGGCGCAACTGCTCCAGATGGATGATCACGTTGGCGGTGTTCTCCAGCAGGGTTTCGTCATGGGAGATGAACATGACCGGCTTGCCGCAGCCGGTTATAAAGCCCTCCAGCCATTCCAGGGTTTCCACGTCCAGGTCATTGCTGGGTTCGTCCAGCAGGTAGGCGTCCGGCCGGCCCAGGGCCAGCAGGGCCATACGCAGCTTGACCTTTTCCCCGCCGGAAAGGCTGGCTACCGGGCGGTCGGTGTAGAAGAGTTCCTGGGGGAACCGCAGCTTGGCTGCCGCGGCGGCCAGCTCGCCGGGGCTGCTCTCTAAAAAGGCGGGCTCCCGGCAGCAGAAGGCATAGCCGGACAGGGCGCCTTCTTCGGCCGTTACCTCCTGGGGGAGATAGCCCAGCAGCATACCCCCTGTTTGGACGGAACCGCTGTACTCGGCGTAGCCCTCCGCAGCCTCTGGGTGGCAGATCAGCCGCAGCAGGGTGGACTTGCCGTCCCCCTCCTCGCCGATAATGGCCACCCGGTCCCCGGCGTTCAGGGCAAAGGTAAAGCCCTGCAACAGGGGGCGTAGATCTTTTTTCATCACGATGCTCAAGTCTTTTATTTGCAACAATGCGCATACCTCCAATCCCGCCGGGTTGGCTGTATGCGCATAAAAAGGCCCTGATAGGCCCAACTATCCCGAACAGAGGGAGGGAAACTACGCACAGCCCAAAATCCCGGCACAAAACAGGCCCCCTTACGGCGGCTTTTCTGTGTATTCCGGTTATTATGAGCTTATGCCTTCATCTTTTCACTCCTCTTCCAGTCTTGAGCCCTATTTTACCACAGGCCCTTGCCTCTGTCAATACTTTTTTTGGGCGGGGAGTGACCAAAACGGGTGTTTTATGACGAAGTAAGGAATGGCCTCCGGCGGACCAAGGGGTGAAACCCCTTGGGAATCCCCACCACTTTTGAAAAAGCGGACGAAACTTTTACTATTGGCTCGCGGGCGCCTCGCTTTTAAACTCTTCCGTTTGGATACCTCTTGACCGGGGCGGTGACAAAGCCCCTATTCCCCTATTCCTGCTCTTTGGACAGGAACAGCCCCAGGCCGGTATAGCGGCGGGTTTTGCGGTTGTCGGCGATCATCTCTTGCAGGACAGCGGGCTCGCCCACCAGAATCAGCAGTTTTTTGGCCCGGGTGACCGCGGTGTACAGCAGGTTGCGGTAGCACAGGGGCCGGGGCACCTTGAGCACCGGCAGGATTACCGCCGTGAACTCGTTGCCCTGGCTTTTGTGGACCGTGACGGCAAAGGCCGGTTCCAACTCCGTGGCGGCCTGGTCGTAGCCGTAGGCCAGCAGCCGGTCTTCCATACGCACCTCGATGATCTGGCCCACCTTATCAATGGCGGTGATGACGCCCATATCGCCGTTAAAGACCCCCTGGCCCTCGGTGCCGCCGTCCCGCGTCCAGGGCAGGTCATAGTCGTTTTTCACCTGCATAACCTTATCGCCCAGGCGGAACAGGCCGCCGCCCAGCTTGACCTCCGGCTTGCCTTCGGCCGGAGGGTTGACCGCCTCCCGCAGCAGGTGGTTCAACTCTACGGTGCCCATCTCCCCCTTGCGGCTGGGGCAAAGTACCTGGATGTCCTCCAGGGGGTCATAGCCATAGGCGTTGGGCAGGCGGCTGCCAAGCAGGGACTGGACCAGGGCCTGGGCCTCCCCTACCTCCCGCCGGTGGAAGAAGAAGAAGTCGCTGTCTTTGCGGGTGATGTCCGGCATCTCGCCGGCCACGATTTTGTGGGCGCCGGTGATGATGAGGCTTTGCAGGGCCTGGCGGAACACCTCTGTCAACTCCACGGTGGGGAACAGCCCGGAGGCGATCAGATCGCCCAGCACATTGCCCGGCCCCACAGAGGGGAGCTGGTCCGTATCCCCTACCAGGATCAGCCGGCAGCCCAGCGGCAGGGCCCGCAGCAGGCTACAGAACACGTAGGTATCTACCATGGACATCTCGTCGATTACCAGGCACTCGCAGGCCAGGGGGTTTTCCTCGTTGCGGTTGAAGATAGGGTTGTCCCGCTCGTCCCAGGTGACCTCCAGCATACGGTGGATGGTTTTGGCCTCTTCGCCGGTCAGGCTGCTCATACGCTTGGCGGCCCGGCCGGTGGGGGCGGCCAGGAGCACCCGCTCCCCGGCCTCTTTGAGGATATGGATGATGGCGTTGAGGGTGGTGGTTTTGCCGGTGCCGGGCCCGCCGGTGAGGATAAGCACCCCTTGCTCCATGGCCGCCCGGATGGCCGCCCGCTGCTTGCCGGCATACTGGATGCCCTCCGCCGCCTCGATGGCGCCGATTTTTTCATCGGCCCCGGCCAGCGCCCGGGCGGGGGCCCGGAGCATGGCCCGCATATGGGCGGCTATGTAGGTTTCGTAGTGGTGCTGCTGTTGCAAAAAGAGCAGGGGCCTGCCGCCGTCTTCCTCCCGCATCAACTGGAACTCCCCGCAGAGGGTTTCCAGCCCGTCCTGGACCAGGTCTACGCCCACCCCCAAAAGCCCCGCCGCCGTCCGGCAGAGGGGCTCTTGGGGCAGGCAGGTATGGCCGTTGAGCAGGTTGTGGCGCAGCACATGGAGCAAGCCCGCCTCGATGCGGGTTTCATGGTCAATGGGGAACTCCATGGACTGGGAAATGGCGTCGGCAATTTGGAAACTGACGCCGATGGACTCGTCGCACAGCAGGTAGGGGTCCTCCTGCACCAGATAGACCGTTTCGTCCCCGTACCTTTTCCAGACCAGGGCGGCCTGCTCGGGGGGGACGCCAAAGGCGCCCAGCCAGGTCATGACCTCCCGGATGCCGTAGATCCTTTGCAGTTCCTCGCTGATCTCCTGGGCCTTGGCGGCGGTGATGCCTTTGACCTGGGCCAGCCGTTCGGGCTCCTGCTCGATCACCCGCAGGGCATCTACCCCGAAGGTTTCTATGATGCGCAGGGCCGTGACCTTGCCCACCCCTTTTACCGCGCCGGAACTGAGGTATTTCAGCATCCCCCGCTCGGTGGAGGGCTGGGCGCGGGTAAAGGTTTCGGCCCTAAACTGCCGGCCGTAGGTGGCGTTTTCCTCCCACCGGCCGGTTACGCCCAGCTCTTCGCCCTCGCTGATAAAGGGGAAACAGCCCACCACCGTGTGCAGGTCCTCCCCGGCCAGCATTTGCAGCACCGTATACTGGTTTTCATCGTTGTGGAAGTGGATCTCCTCCACCGTGCCGTGCAATTCCAAAGGCTCCCTTTGCTCCACCGCTTTTCCCGTCCCTTCTATCTGTCTTTTTCTTCCTTGCCCGTTAGCAGCCCTGCCAGCTCCTCCGGCCCGCACAACTCCAGGCCCCGGTATTGCAGGGCCAGCCGGGCTGCGATCTCCCTGGTTTCCGGGCTGCCGTCGTCCAGGCAGATGAGCCGGCAGGGGGGCCGCAGGGCCATCCACGCCACCCGCTGGCCCCCGGTGCGGATCAGGTTTTCACATTCCCCGGCATCGGTAGGGACCAGCACCAGGGCCAGCTTGCCAGGGCCTTCCCTGTCCCCCGCCCCTGTGCCCCCTGCCCGCCGGGACCCCGGCCCCAGGCCGCTGCCGTTGTGCAGCCAGAAACACAGCCGCCGGAGCAGCTCTACCGCGCCGACTACCATCAGCAGCCCTGCCAGCAGATAGGCTATGAGGCCCGCCGGGCCTACCATACGCAATATGTTCACGAACACCGCCTCCCTCGGCCCATCCTATGCCGGTAGGGGAAACGTTGTTCCGCGAACGTCCCTTGTTTCTTATTTGCTCAGGATCACGGTGGCGTCCGGATGCAGTTGCAGGATGGACGCGGGCACCTCCGGGGTGACGGGGCCGTGGCAGGCTTTGTCCACAATGTCCGCCTTGTCCGCGCCGGCAATCAGCAGCACCTTACGGGCCTTCATGATGGTGCCCACGCCCATGGTTACCGCCATGGTGGGTACGTCCTCGATCCGGTCGAAGAGCCGGGAATTGGCCTGGATGGTGCTTTCCGCCAGCGTGACCGTATGGGCCTGGGCCGGGAAGTGGCCGGCGGGCTCGTTAAAGCCGATGTGGCCGTTGTGGCCGATGCCCAGCAGTTGCAGGTCCGGCCAGCCCAGGGCCTCTACCAGGGCCTCGTAGCGGGCGCACTCGGCCTGCATATCCGGGGCCGTGCCGTTGGGCAGGTGGGTGTTGGCCGGGTCGATATTCACCTGGCCGAACAGGTTCTGGTCCATAAAATAGCGGTAGCTTTGGGGGTTGGCTGCATCCAGGCCGCAGTACTCGTCCAGATTGACGGTGCGCACCCGGCTGAAGTCCAGCCGGCCGGCCCGGCAGCGCGCGGCCAGCTCCCGGTAGGTACCCAGGGGGGAGGAGCCGGTGGCCAGGCCCAGCAGGCAATCCGGTTTGAGCAGTACTTGGGCGGCGATGATATCCGCGGCCATGGCGCTGAGGGTTTCGTAGTTTTCCACGTGGATGATTCTCATAATGCTTTTCCTCTCTGTTCGGTAAATGGTGTGGTTTATACGGGCTGCCGGGCCCTGTGGGCGCCAGGGCCCGGCCTCTGGCTAAGATTAGGATCGGTTTCGGAGAATTATCAGGCGCCGGGGGAGGGGCCTTTTCCCGCGCGCGCCGGCAACTGGGCCAGCACGACCCCGCCGAATACCAGCACGCAGCCCAGCAGCTCACGGCCGGACAGGGGCTGGTGGAGCACCAGCCAGCCGGACAGGGCCGCAAAGACCGACTCCAGGCTCATGATCAGCGAGGCTGCCGCCGGTTCCAGGCCTCGCTGGCCGATGATTTGCAGGGTATAGGCCACCCCGCTGGACATGACCCCGGTATAGAGCAGGGGCCCCCAACTGGCCAACAGGCCCTCCCAGCGAAAGGTAGCGCCCTCCAGCGCCACGGCCAGGACGGCGGAGGCCAGGCCGACCACCAAGAACTGGAGGCAGGACAGCTTGATGCAGTCTACCTGGGGGGAGAAACGGTCGATGACCAAAATGTGGAAGGAGAAGAACACCGCGCTGACAAGCACCATGCCGTCCCCCAGGCCCATGCCCCAGTTGCCCATCCCCCCGGTGACGCTGAGGAAATAGGCCCCGGCCAGCGCCAGGGCCACGGCCAGCCAGATCTTCTTGCCGCCCCGCCGGCCCAGGAAGATCCCCAGTACCGGCACCATGACGATGTACAGGGAGGTTAGAAACCCGGCTTTGCCTGCCCCGGTGGATTGCAGGCCAGCCTGCTGCAACAGGCTGGCGGCCGCCAGGAACAGCCCGCACAGCAGCCCGCCCCGCAACAGGGCCGGGTTGCCCCAGGCATTGGCCCGGCGCTCTGCCTCGCCGGCCCCCCGGCGCAGCCTGTCGCCGGCGAAAATAACCGGCAGCAGGGCTATGCTGCCCACAAAGCTGCGGGCGGCGTTGAACGCGCAGGGACCGATGTACTCCATGCCCATGCTTTGGGCCACAAAGGCCGTGCCCCATATCAGCGCTGCCAGCGCCAGCAGCCCGGCCCGCAACGCCTTAGGCATGGCTGTCTACCCCCTTATCCCTAGTCAGGTTTTTCATCCAGTTGTAGCTGTTGATCTTTACCACGGCCACAAAGCACTTGAGGATTTGGTCGCACTTTAGGGCCGCGAACACCACCCAGGGGGGCGCCCCCAGCCACTGGCACACCAGCGCCGAGGGGATAACCACCAAAAACACAAAGATGGTGTCGTTTTTAAACACAAAGCTGATATCGCCCCCGGACTTTACCAGCCCGAACAGGCAGGCAGCCTGGTAGCAGGTGCCGATGATGGTGACGGAGATCACGTTGATAAACTGCCGGGAATAGGCCAGGGCCTCCGGGGTGGCGTTGTACAGGCCGATGAAACCCTCCCGGCACAGCAGCACCAGCCCGCCGGAAATAAGGCCCACGCCCAGGAAGATCATCTGGACGGTTTTGGCGTATTCCTTCATCTTCTCATACTGGCCGGCACCCACGGTTTTGCCGGTGATGATGCCTACCGAGGAGGACAGGCCGTTCATCCACACATAGATCAGGTTGTGGAGCATCCCGGTGATGCTGACCGCCGCCATTACCCCCGCGGTGTAGGAGCCCATGATTTTGGTGTTCATCAGGTTGTTGAAGGCCCACACTACCTGCCCGCCGATTACCGGCAGGCCGTAGCGGAGGAAGTCCTTGAGCAGTTGCCGGTCCGTGGCCAGCAGGTCCCGGAAGCCGAACCGCAGCTTGCGGTCTACGGCGAACACATAGGTGACGCTGACCGCCATTTCCAGCACCCGGGAGATCAGGGTGGCAATGGCCGCGCCCTTGACCCCCAAGGCCGGCAGGCCCAGCTTGCCGAAGATCAAAATATAGTTAAGGGCCACATTGACCACCAGCGCCATGATGGAGATGTACAGGCCGATCTTCGCCGTTTCCACGCTGCGCATGGAGGCGACCATCACCTGGGAGATGGCGAAAAACAGGTAGGTAAAGCCCACGATCTGCAAATACACTGTACCCTCGGCAAGGACGCCGGGCTCTTTGGTAAACAGCCCGATAATGGCCCCGGGGAACAGCACCGCCGCCAGGGTGACCGCGAGCCCTACCCCAAAGGCAAACTTTGCCCCGATGGACACCACCTTGCGGATGCTGCCGGCATCTTTTTTGCCCCAGTACTGGGCGGCCAGGATAAGGATGGCGCCCTCGATGCCCGCAATGAACATCTGCACCACGGCCTGCATCTGGTTGCCCACATAGACCCCGGAGATGGCGTCATCCCCCAGGCGCCCGATCATTAGGTTGTCCGCAAAGCCCACCGCGAAGGTGATCAGGTTTTGCAGCGAGATGGGGATGGCCAGGCTGATCAGCGTTTTATAAAAGGACCGGTCCTTTGTGAATACTCCCATTTCCTCTTGTTTCCTCTCTCGTTGGGCGCAGCCTTTAGCCGGCCTGCTCCCCGGTTTCGGAGGGCTCCGGCGTGCCGCCGGGCTCGCCGCTGGGCGAGGGGCTGGGGCTGTGCAGGGCGATGGTACCGTCCTTGGACTTGGCCAGGGTGGAGTACAGCATCTTCAGGGTGTCGTTGTCCGCCGTGCCGGTTTCCGGCAGGCCGTTGACCTTTTGGAACTCCCGCACACAGCCGGCGGTGTATTCGCCGTAATGGCCGTCATATTCCGTATCCAGGTAGCCCAGCTCGTCCAGGCGGGTCTGCATGGCCAGCACATCCTCACCCTGGTCGCCCTCTTCCAGAGGCTCGTAGGTGGTGGGGTCCTCCTCCAGCATGGAACTGGCAATGGCCGAACTGACCTGGTCCTCGATCTTCTCCGTGGGGTCCGTTACCTGCATAGAGTTCTCCTCCAGCAGCTCCGGGAAAGCCGCCGCGCTCATCTCCAAGGCCGCGCTGACCACGGTGCGGCCCTGCCACTCCATCAGGCTGGGGTCCAGCTCCACCACCCGGCCGTTGCGCACGGCTTGCAGGCCGGCAAAGCGGGAGTCCTCCTCCATCTGGCTTTTCAGCCCGGGCGGGCAGAAAATGATGTACGGGTTGGCGTTGCGCAGGTTTTCATAGGCATATTGCCCGCCGGCCAGGTCCCCAAAGGCATTGGACAGGCCGGAGTAGGTCATGACGGTGGAGGCGAGCATATCCCCTGTAACAGCGGCGCTGTCCAGATCATATAAATAGCAACAGACCGTGACGATCTCCCCCTGGGCGGAGGCCACCCGGTTGATGTCGTCCAGCGTCTGGAATACATCCTGGGCCACGCGGATGCCGGTATCATAGCCGGGGCCGCCGCCGTTGAGTGCGGAGGACACCTGGGAATACAGCCGCTCAAAGTCCCCCCGGTCTTTGGCGGGGGCCAGGTTCAGCACGGTAAGGCCCGCGTCCCGCAAGGCCTGCTCGGCCCCGGAACTGGCAGGGTCCAGCAGCACCAGGTCGGGGTTCTCCCCCACAACCGCCTGGGCGTCCCCGGCGCTGAGCTTTTTCAGGTCCCGCAGGCTGTCCTGGGTGCAGTTCTCGCTGCCCGCGGCCAACTGGGTGTCGCAGCCCAGGGCCAGCACCACGTCTGCCAGGCTGGGCGACAATACCACCACCCGGCTGGGCTTTGCGTTGATGGTGACTTCGTTCACGGTGACCGGGAACTCCCCGCTTTGTGTGCCGGAAACCAGCCCGGTGACGTCTGAACAGGCTGCCAGCGCTACGCACAGGCAAAAGGCCGCCAGGGCAACCAGGGCAGCCGCTATCCGCTTGATGGGTTTCATATTTCAAATCGCTCGCTTTCTGAATAAAAAATAGTACGGTATGGGGGAACGTGTAAAATCCTTTATATTATAGCAAAACCCGCCCTTTTATGCAAGGGTTATGGGGAAAAAAGCCTTGCGGCCTTCCTGGGGAGGCTTTCTCCCCTGGGGGGCACTTGCAATTTGGGGCGGAGTATGGTATGATAGCTGCATTGGTATGCGCCCTATGGCGCAAATATTAGCAAAAAGGTGTTGGTTTTTTCCTTTATGGACAGTCACAGTACGGCGTTGATTCTGGTTTTGATCGTGCTCATTATGCTTTCGGCCTATTTTTCGGCCACGGAAACGGCGTTTTCCTCGCTGAACCGCATACGGCTGAAAAGCCTGGCCAACGGGGGGAATAAGCGGGCGCAACTGGCCTTTGCCCTCTCGGAGAATTATGACGAACTGCTGTCCACCATTTTGGTGGGCAACAACCTGGTGAACATTGCCTCTACCACCATATCCACCCTGCTGTTTGTGCAGGCGCTGGGCGACGGCGCCGGCCCCACGGTTTCCACGGTGGTGATGACCATTGTGGTGCTGGTGTTTGGCGAGGTTGGCCCCAAAAGCATGGCCAAAGAACACGCCGAGGCCTTTGCCATGCTCTCCGCCCCCTTTATACGGGCGCTGATTGTGCTACTTAAGCCCATCAACTTCCTGTTTGCCCAACTGAAAAAGGGGCTGCGCCGGCTGGTGCGCTCCTCGCCCCAGCACTCGGTTACGGACAGCGAACTGCTGACGCTGGTGGAAGAGGCGGAGCAGGAGGGGGGCATTGACAAAAATGAGGGCGATATGCTCCGCAACGTCATTGAGTTTGACGACATCCAGGCCATTGAGATCATGACCCCCCGGGTGGACGTGGAGGCCTTGCCCAAGGACGCCACCCCCGATGAGGCCGCCGCCCTGTTCCGGGAGAGCGGCTACTCCCGCCTGCCGGTGTATGAGGAAACCATTGACAGCATTGTGGGCGTGATACACGAAAAAGACTTTTTTGCCGGCGCCGATGTCCCAAGTGTGGAGAGCATCCTGAAACCCGCGGAATTTATCCCGCCTTCTATGAAAATCTCTGATCTGCTGCGGCTTTTGCAGCAGAGCAAACAGCATATGGCTGTGATTGTGGATGAGTTTGGCGGTACGGAGGGCATTGTGACCCTGGAGGACGTGATTGAGGAACTGGTAGGCGAGATTTGGGACGAACATGACGATGTGGTGCAGGAGGGGATCTTGCCCATAGGGGAGGGCCTTTACCGGGTGTACGGCTCTATGAGCACCGACGACCTCTTTGAGTTTTTGCACCTGGACTTTGAAACGGACGCCTCCACCGTCAACGGCTGGATCGCCCAGCGGCTGGACCGTATCCCCAAAGCCGGGGACGGGTTCCAGGTGCAGGGTATTCGCTTTATGGTGACCAAGGCCGCCGGCAACCGCGCCGAGGAGATCCGCGTCCGCGTCCCTGCCACGCCGGTTGCCCCGGCGGAAGGGGACGGCTGAGGCCGCCTACTCGCGTTGCTTTGTGCCGCCGCTTTCTGCCTCTGCACTCCGCCCAAGGGCCGCCGGCCCTTGGGAATCCCCTTGCCGCACCAACCGCCATAGGGCGGCTGGGGCTTGTTTGAAAAATCGAAAACGCCGTATTTTTACCCAGAAGCAACCATCTTCTGCGTCGAAAATCCTCGTAATACGCAAGTATTACTTGCGGTTTTCTCCTTGAAGCTGACCGTTTCTGGTCAAAAATCCGTCATTTCCTCTATTTTCAAACAAGCCCTAGGCCCCCGGCACGGGAGGAAACGGGCTTTGTTTGCGTTTTGTTTATTTTGTTTATAATTTATATAATAAAAGGGCAGCCCCCTTGCGTTTGGGGGCTGCCTTTTTCTTTCTCTTTTTTATTTATTTCGCTTATTTTCTTTTTCTTCTTCTTTTTCTTCTTTTCTTACTTTACTTGTTTTCTTCTTATTTCCTTTTTTGATTCTTTCTGAGGGGGGCTTGGGAGAAATGGGGGTACGGGTGGGCGGGCTGCAAGAGGGGGCTGCCGTGTTTTTTAGGCAAATAAGGCACAGGCTGGTGGCCTGTGCCTTTTTTTGGCCAAGGTTGCAAAGTGCCGCGCCAGGCGTTTAGATCCACCGGGCCTCGGTCATCTTGTCCTCAAAGGTAATGGAACGGTTGAGCACGTCGCAGGCCTTGACCAGGCCCTCGTTCTTGCTCATCAGGCTGTCCTCATGCTCAATGGAGAGCACGTAGTCGTAGCCCACCAGGCGCAACTGGCTGACAAAGTCTTTCCAGAACAACTCGTCGTGGCCGTAGCCGATGCTGCGGAAGATCCAGCTACGGTGCAGCTCGTCCGCATAGCTGATGGTGTCCAGAGTACCGTTGACGGCGGTGTTCCAGGGGTCGATCTTGGCGTCTTTGGCATGGACGTGGAAGATGGCCTCGCCGCCCAGTTCGCGGACAACAGCCAGGGGGTCCATCCCCTGCCAGAACAGGTGGCTGGGGTCCAGGTTGGCACCGATTTCCGGGCCTACGGCCTCCCGCAGGCGCAGCAGGGTGCGGGTATTGTGCACGCAGAAACCCTGGTGCATCTCAAAGGCGATTTTGTTCACCCCATGCTCTTTGGCAAAGGCCACGAAGTTCTTCCAGTAGGGGATGAGCACCTCGTTCCACTGCCACTCCAGCACCTCAGGGAACTCGTTGGGCCAGGCGCAGACGATCCAGTTGGGGTTCTTGCTCTCCGGGCAGTCGCCAGGGCAGCCGGAGAAGGTGTTGATCTGGTGGATGCCCAGCTTTTCGGCCATCAGCACGGCATTGTGCAGGTCGTCGTCAAACGACTTGGCGATCTCCTTATTGGGGTGGATGGGGTTGGCGTGGCAGGAGAGGGCGCTGATCTCCAGGCCGGACTCCTTTACCGTGGTGACGAACGCATTGAATTTCTCCTCATCATGGAGCAATACGCCGGGGTCGCAATGGTCTTTGCCCGGATAGCCGCCGCAGCCGATCTCCACCATCTGGGCGCCCAGGGACTTAAAATAGGCCAGGGCCTCCTGGAGGGGGGTTTCGCCGATAACATTGGACAGAATGCCTAATTTCATTGGTATGCACTCCTTATATGGTTATTTGGGCGGTTTGCCGCCCTAGATGGTTCTGGTAATATTATACAGAATCTTTTTTGAAAAAGCAATGGGCTCTCAAAAAATTTTTGTACCCAGTTTTGTGGCAAGGGCATAATATACCCGTAGGGCACGCCTGCGGCCACACCGGCGGAAAGCCCGGACCTGTCCAGAAAGAAGAGTTTATGGCGAAATGTTGGCCTCCGGCAGCGCAGAGTTGGCCACGCCAACTCTTGGGCTCTGGGTCTCGGCTGCCGCCTCGGTCGGCGACGGGAAATCGCCACCGGCGATTGTCGCCCCCTAAGAACCCCACCACCTTTGAAAAGGGCGAGGGCCACCGGAGGTGGCTGTCACGAGCCGACCGAACCGGCAGGTGAGACGACGAAACTTTTACCATTTGTCTGCTGGAGCCTCGTTTTTAAACTCTTTGCTTTGGACACACCCGGAAAGCCCTTGGCTGTTGACTTTCTTCTTTTTCTTTGCTATAATACTGCCAATTTCGCCTTTAGGAGGGACCGCCTTATGCCTGAAACCGTTTCTTACCGCCCTACCCGCATGGCCTGCTACCGGGGGTACATAGTGCAGGGTGTGGTCAATAACCTGAGCCCGCCGTTTTTTGTGATCTTCCAACGGGAATTCGGCATATCGTACGCCATGATCTCCTCCCTGATCCTCTTCAACTTTGTGACGCAGATCTGCGTTGACGTGCTTTGCGTGCGCTTTGTAGACCGCATAGGCTACCGGGCGGCCACGGTGGCGGCCCATATCTGCTGCACGGCGGGGCTGGTGATGCTGGGCGTACTGCCCCGGATACTGCCCGCCGGCTTTGCCTTTGGCGGGCTGGCCCTGGCCACCATGGTGACGGCTGTTGGCGGGGGGATCATCGAGGTGGCGGTCAGCCCCATTATCGACTCCCTGCCCAGCGAGGCCAAGGACGCGAAGATGAGCCTCTTGCACTCTTTTTACTGCTGGGGGCAGGTGGCGGTGGTGCTGCTGACCACGGTAGCCGTGCGGCTGATGGGGCAGGCGCTGTGGTGGGTGCTGCCGTTGGTTTGGGCAGTGCTGCCCTTTTACAACCTGTTTGCCTTTGCCAGGGTGCCCCTGCGCCCTACGGTACCCCCGGAGGAAAAGGTGCCTTTGGGGCAGCTTTGCCGCTCTAAGCTGTTTGTGCTGTCTATGGTGCTGATGCTTTGTGCCGGGGCCGCGGAGTTGGCCATGAGCCAGTGGAGCTCCCTGTTTGCCGAGCAGGCCCTGGGGGTAGAAAAGCTTTGGGGCGACCTGCTGGGCCCCTGCCTGTTCGCGGTATTTATGGGCATTGGCCGCACCATTTACGGGGTGTTCGGCGCAAAGATGGACCTGTACCGCTGGCTTTTGGGCACGGCCCTGCTGTGTGTGCTGTGCTACACGGGCGCGGCCCTGCTGGCTATCCCCATGCTGTCCCTGCTGTGCTGCGCCCTGTGCGGGTTCTCCATCAGCCTGATGTGGCCGGGGGTGCTCAGCTCTACCGCGGCGGTATACCCCAAGGGGGGCGCCGCCATGTTCGGGCTGCTGGCGGTGTGCGGCGACATGGGCTGCTCGGCCGGGCCGGCCCTGGCGGGCATGGTCAGCGAGTTTGCCGGGCTGCGGGCCGGGATGCTCAGCGCGGCGGTGTTCCCGGCAGTGATGGTGGCCTGCCTGCTGTTCCGCATGGCCCGCAGGCCAGGGCCTCACTCGCCCTCGTAGTAATCTACCGCGTCCCCCTGCCGGAACACCTGGTTGACCCCCATCCCCCACAGGCCGATTTTCCCGGAGTCCGGGTACACCGCAGCATCCAGCGCCTGGGCGGTGTCAAAATCGATATACACCAGGGGCTCTTGGCCATGGTTGGTAAGCTTGTGGGCACCGCCGGCCCCGGCCGGGAAAAAGAGCAATTCCCCGGCAGCCACCGGCCGCTCCCCCTCTGGCGTACGCAGTGTACCGCTGCCGCCGAGGATATAGAAAACCTCCTCGCTTTGGCAGTGGTAGTGGTAGGGGTACGCGGACTTGCCGGGCGGGATCTCGTACACGCTGACCACGCACCGGTGGGCCTGGCCCCGCTTTACAAAGTCTTTGCGGGTATATGCATACGGCCCGCCGCCGGTTTTGTGGCGGGCCTTGAGCCCGGCTACCGGCATATGGATGACCTGCCCTGCTGTTTCCATCCTGCTTTCCTCCCTTTGGTATAAATTGGCCCCCGGCTTTTGCCAGGGGCTTTTCTTTTACTGATAAGTACCCATCACCAGTTCCATCAGGTGCACCGCCCTGCCGCCGGCTGTTTTGATGCCCAATTGGCAGCGGTTGCAGTAGCAGAGCACCGGCAGGCCGCCGTGCTTTTCCAGTTGTTCGGCAAAAACCACCCGCTGCTCCTCTTCCGGGAACTGCCACAGGGGCGTATCCGGCCGGGCGCTTACCAGGGCCAGGGCCGCCGGGCGCCGGGGCGTAAAATGCAGGTTGCCGCAGTAGTCCGCCCGCTCCCGGTTTTCGCCGATCTCCCGGACAGCCACCCCCATCTTTTCCAGCAGGCTGCGCACCGCCCGGTGGATCTCCGGGTGGGCCCGGTCCCGCCAGCAGTCCTGTATACTCACCATAAGGCCGCTGTAATCGGGCAGGGCAAGGCCACCCTCCCGGTCCAGCCAGGCAAACAGGTTCTCCGGCTCCAGCTTAGGGAAACGCTCCTCGATTGTTTCCCGGCAGGCTTGGCAGAGGTACAGGGCCCGGCCCCCCGCCGGATACTCCCTGGCATCCGTCCGGCAGCAGCCCGCCACGGGCATGGACGCCTTGAGCCAATCCCGCAGCTTTTTGGCCGCCTGGGGGCTGGCCTTGGTAAAATTGCAGCTAGGGAAATAGATATTGCCCAAATTCTCCATGTCGCCCGCACCTCAGCCCTTAATGGACTCCATCAGCCCGCCGCTTTTGATGATGTTTTGCAAAAACGCCGGGTAGGGCTGGGCCTGGTAGGTTTTGCCGGTGGTTTCGTCGGTGATCAGGCCGCTGTCGAAGTCTACGGCCACCTGATGGCCGGGGGCTATCTCCGCGGCGGCCTCCGGGCACTCCAGGATGGGGAACCCGATGTTGATGGCGTTGCGGTAGAAGATGCGGGCAAAGGTTTTGGCGATGACGCAGGAGGCCCCGCTGGCTTTGAGGGCGATGGGGGCGTGCTCACGGGAGGAGCCGCAGCCAAAGTTTTTGCCGGCCACCACCACGTCGCCGGGCTTTACGTTTTTCACATAGTCCTTGTCAATATCCTCCATGCAGTGGCTGGCCAGTTCCTGGTGGGAGGCGGTGTTCAGGTACCGGGCGGGGATGATCACGTCGGTGTTCACGTCGTCGCCGTATTTGTGTACTGTGCCTTTTGCGTTCATAAGTCAACTTCCTTTCTTGGCGTTCTGATTCCTGCCCGGAGCGTCCGCCTGGGCATATTCCGCTTTGATCCTGTCTATACTTCTGTCGCCGATGCCAAAGTTCTCGTCCGGCAGTTCCTTTACCGTTACGGTGAAAAAACCGGCGGGGATATGGGTGATCTCCGCCGCCGTGGCGGTCAGCCGCTCAATCAGCGCCTTTTTTTGCCCCTTGTCCAGGGCCCCGCACTCAATGGAAATATAGGGCATGGCAACCCCTCCTGTTCACCTGTTTTCATATTGGTAGGGCACATAGGGCAAAATCCCCCAGGTAATCTCCTGGGCGTCATGGGTTTCGGTGTGGACCATGGACAGATGGTCTGAGGTGGTGGCCCGGATGCAGGGATGCGCCCCGCAGTCCCGGCATTGGGCCAGGCCCTTTTCCGCCGCGCAGGCTTTGGCGGGGCAGGGCTTGCCCTTACAGTAGCAGGTATCGCTTTCGCAGCCGCCACAGCGCATGGACCAGTCTGTGATGCCGTACATCCGGGTCAGTGGGGGGATCATCTCCTGCCGACGCGCCTCGTCCTGGCCTATGTAGTGCACGCACAGGTCGCAGCGCTGGCCGCACTGGCCGTACACCGCGCCCTCTTTGGGGAAGGGCTTGCGGTTGGGCTTTTTCTTGATCATAATAAGGGGCTTGAGGGCCTCTACCTGTTCGGGGGCAGACACCGGGAAAAGCATCCACTTGCCGTCGTGGTAGGTTTTGGCGCTGTCGTATATTTCCTGTATCCAGGATGGGAACTCCTCCCGGCGGGCCTCAAAAGCCGCCCGCTCCTTTTGGCCGAAAATCAGCATGAAGTCGAACCGCCCTTCCCTGCTGTAAATGGTGAGGATGGTTTTCTTCCCCTGCCGGAACTTCAACTCCCCTTTGCCGTCGCCTACCTCGTCCAGGCAATAGCGGCCCCGCATAAAGGCCATGATCTGGTGGCCGGCCTGTTCCAAGGCTGTCATTGCTCTTCCTCCATCCTGACCTCTGTGTGGTAGTACCGCTCCTGGAAGTGGGTTAGCTCCTCCACCTGCCGTTTGGTGAAGTCCATCCCCTCCGGGGCCAGCACCCACTTTTCCTCCACGTCGTCAAACCGGTGGATGACGGCGATGAACCGGCCGGTGAACACCTCCAGGGGTACATCCACCCCCAGCACGTAGGCGTCCTGCTCTTCGCCGTCCGGGGCGGTGAGGCCGGGCACATAGCCATAGTTGATGGGATAGGTAAGGTCCGGGTGCTTGGGGTGCACGGCACCGATGGGGCGGTCCATGCGGATTTGCAGCGTATCCCCCAGCTTGGGGGGATGCGCGGCCAGGTACTCCTCCCGCAGCAGGGAGAACAGGGCGTCGTCAAAGCATTTGTCCTCGTAGGTGCGCAGGGCCCGGCGGAGGGTGCCCTCCCGGATAAAGCCCAGCTTTTCCAGCAGGGCGATGGAGGCCGTGTTTTCCGTAAAGGCCCGGGCGCTGACCGCCTCCAGCCCCTCCCGCAGAAACAGGTGCCGCAGCAGCCCGTCCAGGGCCTCGGCCATATAGCCCTGACGGGCGTATTCCTCCCCCAGATAGTAGTCTAGGGAGGTGGCGTTGACCCGGAAACGCAGCGTGTCCTGCCCCAGCCCGATGTGGCCCAGCACCTGCCCGTCCTCCCTGCGCACCAACGAAAGCTGGTTCTCCGGCTCGCTGCACAGCAAGTCCTCCAGCTTTTCTACCGTGGGCAGCTTGCCCAGGCAGTTGTACCGCCGCACGTGCTCCTGGGCCAGCATGGCCCGTATGGCAGGCGCGTCGGCCCGCTCCGGCGGCCTGAGCAGCAGCCGGGCGGTTGTAAGGGTGGCCGGCTCCCTCATAGCTTGGCCGGGTCGGTAAGGTAGCCGGTCAGGGCGCTGGCGGCAGCCACGGCGGGGCTGGCCAGCACCACTTCGGAATCCACATGGCCCATACGGCCTACGAAGTTCCGGTTGGTGGTGGACACCGCCCGCTCGCCCTCGGCCAGAATGCCCATGTAGCCCCCCAGGCAGGGCCCGCAGGTGGGGGTGCTGAACACGGCCCCGGCCTCAATAAAGATTTCCGCCAAGCCCTCCCGGATGCACTGGAGGTAGACCTCCTGGGTGGCGGGAATGACGATGCAGCGCACATTTTTGGCAACCTTTTTGCCCTTCATGATCTGGGCGGCCACGCGCATATCGCTGATGCGGCCGTTGGTGCAGGAGCCGATCACGCTCTGGTCGATCTTTACGTCGCCCACCTCCTCAATGAGCCGGGTGTTTTCCGGCAGGTGGGGCATGGAAACCGTGGGCCGCAGGGTGGAAAGGTCGATGGTGACGGTGCGCGCATACACCGCGTCCGGGTCGGGCTCGTAGACCTTTACCTCACCCTGGTAGCGGCCCTGGCAATAGGCCAGGGTCTTTTCGTCTACCGGGAAGATGCCGTTCTTGGCCCCGGCCTCGATTGCCATGTTGGCGATGGTAAACCGGTCGTCCATACTGAGGGCGGCTACACCCTCGCCGGTAAATTCCAGGGACTGGTACAAAGCGCCGTCCACGCCGATCTCCCCGATCAGGTGCAGGACCACGTCTTTGCCGCAGACAAAGCCCGTGGGCTTGCCCTTCAGTTCTACCTGGATGGCGGAGGGCACCTTAAACCACAGCTTGCCGGTGATCATGGCGGCGCACATATCGGTGGAGCCCACCCCGGTGGAGAAAGCCCCCAGCGCCCCGTAGGTACAGGTGTGGCTATCCGCCCCCACAATGGCCCCGCCGGGGCCTACCAGGCCCTTTTCCGGCAGCAGGGCGTGTTCGATGCCCATCTCGCCTACATCAAAGAAATTGGTGATGTCATACTTGTTGGCAAACTGCCGGGTCTGCTTGCACTGCTGGGCGGCTTTAATGTCCTTGTTGGGGGCAAAGTGGTCCAGCACCAGGGCGATCTTGTCCTTATGGAACACCCCGGTGGCCCCGCACTTCTCAAACTCGTTGATGGCTACCGGCGACGTGATGTCGTTGCCCAGCACCATGTCCAACTGCGCTTCAATCAGTTGCCCCGGCTCTACCTGCTCCAGCCCTGCGTGGGCCGCTAAGATCTTTTGCGTCATCGTCATTGCCATTTTGTTTTCCCTCCTATTTTTTCCGGCCGCCTACTCCCCCTGCGCGGCCGGGAGTTTCTCGTCTTTTTCCAGCCGGCGGAGCATGGCCATGCTGTCCTCATAGTAGGCCATCTTCTTTTCGTCCTTCTCGATATTGCTGCCCTCTGCCGTGCGTACCGAGATCCGCAAGCGGCTGCACAGTTCCTGCACCACCTCAGGGGTCCAATTGCTCAGCTCGTTGCCCTGGGCGGTGAACGCCGCCAGGCCCGGTACCTCTGCCCAAGGGCGCATGGCGTTCTCGTAGTCCCAGGCGGTATCCGGCATGGCCGTGCCGTCATTGTACTGGAAGAACCCCTGGAAACTGTCCCCCAAGCTTTTGAACCCGGCGTCGTCATGGATATAGAGGATACAACTGGCCATGGTGGCATCCCCGGCAAACCGGGCGTAAGAGGCCTGGGTGGCCTGCATATCCTCCGCAGAGGCCGGGTTGCCGAACACATAGCTGCTGACCTGCACCACCACCCGGCCGTCGCCGTTGCGGTCGTCGGCATACTGGGCCAAGTGGTTTTCCAGGCTTTCCATCACCTCGCCGGGTATATTGTAGGAGGTGATCATCCCCACGGTATAATCGGGCTCCACCTTGCTGACAATGGACCAGATGACACTGCCCAGGATTATTGTGCCTACGATGCCCACGATCAGGTGGGTCTTGTGGTAAAACCACCAATTCCTCCGCTTGTCCCGCGGGGTTTTCAGTTCGATAACGCCGGTATGGATGGTATCTTCCCCGGCGCCCACCAGGTAACGTTCTCTTGCCATGTGGCCTGGCACCTCCGTTTTGAGTAGTTATCAAACATTATATCCTATTTTTTTTGTTTACGCAAGGTTTTGGGCCGCCCAGTGGGCAAAATCGAGAAAAGTTTACAATTCAAAAGAAGGGGACGGCATGGCGCCCGCCCCCTTCTGTCCCTATTCGCCGGCGTAGTATGAGGTGGTCCCCGTTACGCCCTCCAGCGCGCCGGTATCCGCGTCGTAGCTGTGGGCCTACCCGTTTATTCCACCGCCGGCAGCTTTGCCAGGGATTTTTGGATGTCCCCGTCTGTGGGGATGGTGTTCTGCATCTCCCCCTTATGGAACTTCTCGTAGGCCACCAGGTCAAAGTAGCCGGTGCCTGTGAGGCCGAAGAGGATGGTTTTTTCCTCGCCGGTTTCTTTGCAGCGCAGGGCCTCGTTGACCGCGGCCAAAATGGCGTGGCTGCTCTCCGGGGCGGGCAAAATGCCCTCTACCCGGGCGAACTCTTCCGCCGCCTGGAACACGTCGGTCTGCTTGACGCTGACGGCCTCCATGAGCCCGTCGGCGTACAACTGGCTTAAAACGCTGCTCATGCCGTGGAACCGCAGGCCGCCGGCGTGGTCGGCGCTGGGCATGAAACCGCTGCCCAGGGTGTACATTTTGGCCAGGGGGCACACCTTGCCTGTATCGCAGAAGTCATACCGGTACTGGCCGCGGGTAAAGGAAGGGCAAC
Organism: Acutalibacter caecimuris; assembly: GCF_034335085.1. Lineage (NCBI taxonomy): Bacteria > Bacillati > Bacillota > Clostridia > Eubacteriales > Acutalibacteraceae > Acutalibacter > Acutalibacter caecimuris. Next base: position 47,932 of record NZ_JAWXXJ010000008.1, read on the forward strand.
TGGCCGGCTCTACGGCGATGATACGGTAGTCCGCCTCGCCCCGGAGCTTTTGGCCCATAAAGGGGGCGATCAGCCCGCCCAGGTTGCTGCCGCCGCCGGCACAGCCGATGATCACATCCGGCTTGACACCGTACTTGTCCATAGCCGCCTTGGCCTCCAGGCCGATGACGGACTGGTGCAGCATCACCTGGTTGAGCACGCTGCCCAGCACATAGCGGTAGCCGGGGGTGGAGGTGGCCACCTCCACGGCCTCGCTGATGGCACAGCCCAGGGAGCCCCCGGTGCCGGGGAACTCCTCCAGGATCTTGCGGCCCACGCCGGTGGTTTCCGAGGGGGAGGGGGTCACGTTGGCACCATAGACCTTCATCACCTCCCGGCGGAAGGGTTTCTGCTCGTAAGAGCACTTGACCATGTATACCTTGCAGTCCAGCCCCAGATAGGAGCAGGCCATGCTGAGGGCGGTACCCCACTGGCCCGCGCCGGTTTCGGTGGTGACGCCCTTAAGGCCCTGCTGTTTGGCGTAGTAGGCCTGGGCGATGGCGGAGTTCAGCTTGTGGGAGCCGGAGGTGTTGTTGCCCTCAAACTTATAGTAGATTTTGGCGGGGGTCTGGAGTTTTTCCTCCAGGCAGTAGGCCCGCACCAGGGGGGAGGGGCGGTACATCTTGTAAAAATCCCGTATCTCGGTGGGGATCTGGAAATAGGGGGTGTCGTTATCCAGCTCCTGCCGGACCAGTTCGCCGCAGAACACTTCCTCCAACTCCCCGGCGGACATGGGCTGGTAGGTGCCGGGGTGCAGCAAGGGGGCGGGCTTGTTTTTCATATCGGCCCGCAGGTTGTACCAGGCCTCCGGCATCTCGTGCTCTTCCAAATAGATTTTGTAGGGGATCTTGTTTTCACTCATGATTCGGTATGCTCCTTTCGGTTGCAGCCGGGCGGTTGCCATAAACAGCAAAACCCCTGCCCGGCAGATAATTTCTGCTGGGACAGGGGATTATACACTCCTGCGGTACCACCCGGCTTGGCGCACAAAGCGCCCACTCATGCGCACAAACCTGCTATGCGCCGGCTTTGCTAACGGAGCGCCACTCCGGCTCGCCTAATGGCGCCACACGGCTGCATCAGCCGCCCGGCCCTTTCGGTCCGCCCTCAAAAGCCCATTCAGCCGCGCGTTTCCCGCCGCGCTCACACCACCGCGCGGCTCTCTGGGGAGAAATTGGCCCAGCCTACTTACACTTTCTCAAAGGTTTCTACTGCCTATTATACACATCTTCTGCAAGGATGTCAACCGGAAATTTCATTTTCCCTTCCCGGTTTATAAAAGCCCGGCAAACCCAGGGAAGGGGCCTTATGATTTCTTCCACAACAAAAAGACACCCGCCCCTGCCCCCACCAGGAGAAACGGCGCGAGCCGGATAAACAGCCATTCAAACCCGTGGTAGGCCGTTCCGGCGATGGCAAGCTCCGGGTCGCTGTAGTCCCAGTTCTGGTAGGGGCTGTTGAGGAAGGCCAGGACCGCGAAAGCCGCCACCAGGGCCGTGCACAATGCAATGCACAGCCATTGGAGCGTCTTTCGCCTGGTTTCCTTCCTTTGGGCAAGTTGCAGGTTGATCACCTCCAGCTTTTCGGCGATTGCTTTTATGGCATCCGGTTTCGTTTCGACGACGGTTTCCCCCAGCAGCGTGCTTACGGGTGTTTCCAGCACCTCCGAGATCGAGAGCAGCAGGTCGGAGTCCGGGACGGACAAGCCCTGCTCCCATTTTGAGATGGTTTGCCGTACCACGTTCAGCTTGACGGCAAGCTCCTGCTGGGAAAGGCCCTTTGCGTGCCTGATCACTTTAATATTTTCGCTTAACATAAGAGGCAGCTCCTTTCGGTTTTGTTTTGCTACCAGTATTGTACAGGAAACGGCCCGTTGCCGCAAGCAACGGGGAGTAACATACCGGGTTTACCGCCGTATTGCCCCTTACATTTCTGTTTTCGCCCTGCCTGCCATAACAGGCAGCACCGCACAAAGGCCAGCCTGTGGCCCCTGCGCGGTGTTGCCCATCGCCATTTTCCGTTTTAACCCGTAAGCCGTGAAACTTCAGGATACCGGCCCGGCAGCGCCGGCCTTGTGCAGGGCATCACGTTTCCGCCTGTTGGGTTTCCCCGGCCTTCCCCCCGTCCACCGCCTTGGTGACGGTCCGGGTGGTGCCGCCTGAGATATAGGAGCGGCCGCACTCGGGGCAAATGTCGGTATGGAGGGTGACGGTCTGGCTTACTACCTTGCGCCCCTCCTGCTTGGCCTTGGCCTGCTCGTGGTACACGTGCTCCATCTCGTGCCCGCGCACCGCGGACGCCACGATGGCCGGGTCGATCCTGGTCGGCGTCTGGTACGACACGCTGCTGTCGTCGGAACCGTCCTGGTACTTCCGTTTTTCGCAGGTTTCGCAGCGGCCCTCATCCGCGGCCTTTTGGGCGCCCTGGGCCCCCAGCATCCCGGCCTCCTGATCTGCCGGGCTGTTGACCCGCATACGGGCAGCCATTTCCGCCGGGTAGGCTGCGGGCAAAACATTGGCCTGGGCCGGCGCCCCTGCCGGCGCGGGCGTGCCGGTGCTGCCGGCCGGATAAGCCGCCCCCCGGTCCGCATACTGCACACGGGCCCGGTTGGCCTGTTCGGCGTGGTAGGCGCTGGCCCACTGCCCGGTGGAAAAACCCACCCGGCCGGGCGACTCTACATAGACCGCCGTTACCGGACGCACCGGGGAAACCGGCGTCATGGGCCCTGTAGGCCGGCCTGCCCGCACACCGGCCGACGGGCGCAGCCCATAGTTATATATGCTGGTCACCTGCTGGTTGATCGGCATAATCATCGTAAACACCCCTTTTAGCTGATGGTACTTGGTATTATACCCCATTTTACGGAAAAGTACAATGGGCTGCCCCCAAAATTTTGCACCGGGCAGCGGGCTGCCCCCTTGACAAACATCCGACATCGGACTATAATGGCTTTTGTCCGATATCGGAAGTTTAGAAGGCGATGCCTATGCGTGACCCAACCATTGACCCCTGGCTGCTGGAATTTAACGACATCTTCCGGGAAAACGACAGCCTGTACCGCTCGGCCGCCCAGCGGCTGGGCGTACCGGCGTGCACCCTGTGGATCCTCTACTCCCTGCGGGTAGAAAGCCCGCCCCTTACCCAGGCACAGCTTTGCCGGCTGATCCAGCAGCCCCGGCAGACGGTGAATTCCGCCCTGAAAAACCTGGAGCGGGAGGGCGCCATTACCCTCTCCCCCGGCGGCGACCGGCGCACCAGGGAGGTGGCCTTGACCCCAAAAGGCGCGGCCCTGGCAGCGCAGACCGCCGACCGGCTGATTGAGGCCGAAGAACAGGCCCTGGCCGGCCTGGGGCCCCAGGAACGGGAAGGGTTTTTACGGGCCTACCGCAAGCTCAACCAGCGCCTGCGGGAAACCATGGGCTCTATGTAGCCCGCCGGATGCGCACACCTTTTTTACAGCTTGAACCGATTGGTACGTTATTTTGACAGAAAGGACTTTTTATGAAACAACAGATCCAACTTTCCGACCACTTTTCTTATACCCGCCTGCTGCGGTTCGCCCTCTCGCCGGTCCTGATGATGGTTTTTACCTCTATTTACGGCGTGGTGGACGGCCTTTTTGTATCGAACTTTGTGGGCAAAGTACCCTTTGCCGCCATCAACCTGATTATGCCCTTTACCATGATTTTGGGCGGGCTGGGCTTTATGATCGGCACCGGTGGCAGCGCCCTGGTCGCAAAGACCCTGGGCGAAGGCCGCCGAGAGGACGCGGACCGTTACTTTACCATGCTGGTGCTTTTCACCCTGTTGACCGGCGCGGCTACCACGGCCTTTGGCCTGGCCTTTATGGAGCCCGCCGCCCGGCTGCTGGGGGCTACGGACGCCATGCTGGGGGACTGCGTCCTGTACGGCCGTATTGTGATAGGCTTTACCACTGCCTTTATGCTGCAAAATGTCTTTCAGACTTTCCTTTCCACTGCCGAAAAGCCTAAGCTGGGCCTTTTTTACACCGTGGCGGCCGGCGTTACCAATATGGCCCTGGACGCGCTGTTTATTGCCGGGTTCCGCTGGGGCGTGGCCGGGGCGGCGCTGGCTACGGGCATCAGCCAATGCGTGGGCGGGGTGCTGCCCCTCTTCTTTTTCCTGCGGCCCAATGCCAGCCTGTTGCGGCTGCGGAAAACCCGCCTGGAGCCCCGCGTCCTTCTGCGGGCCTGCGGCAACGGCTCTTCGGAACTGATGTCCAATATCTCCGGCTCTTTGGTGGGGATGCTTTACAACTTCCAGTTGCTGCGCTTTGCCGGTGAGGACGGTGTGGCCGTGTACGGGGTGCTGATGTACGTTTCCTTTATTTTTGTGGCTGTGTTTATCGGCTTTACGGTGGCAAGCACGCCGGTGGTGGGGTACCACCACGGGGCCGGCAACTATGCCGAACTGAAGAGCCTTCTCAAAAAAAGCGTGGTGCTGATGTTCGGGGGCGGCGTACTGATGATGGCCCTATCCTGGGTACTGGCCCGGCCGCTGGCACAGGTCTTTGTGGGCTACGACCCGGCCCTGGCGGAGATGACCCGCCACGCCTTTTTGGTGTTCTCCTGGTCCTTCCTGCTGGCAGGGTTCAATATCTTCGTTTCCTCCTTCTTCACCGCCCTGAATAACGGCGCGGTTTCCGCCGCCATCTCCTTTTTGCGCAGCCTGGTCTTTCAGATCCTCTGCGTATTGGCCCTGCCTGCCCTTGTGGGCCTGGACGGCATCTGGTGGTCTGTCACGGTGGCCGACGTTTTTGCCTGCGCCATCTCCCTTATCTTCCTCTTTGCCAAACGGAAACGGTACCACTATATGTAGCCCGGCGTCCTTACTATGGGGCGCGCCCACGGGTGTGTCCAAAACGAAGGGTTTAAAAACGGGATTCCGGCAACCAACTGGTAAAAGTTTCGTCCACCTTTTCAAAGGTGGCGGGGTTCTTAGGGGCAGAGCCCAAGAGTTGGCTACGCCAACTCTCCGCCGCCGGGGGCCAAAATTTCGTTATAAACTCTTCGCTTGGAACACACCCCGTGCCCACTTAGTGGTTGATTCCCAAGCAGGTATATGGTATGATAGTCCCAAACACCGAAAGGAGCATTCCCATGACCCAGCAAACGTATACCATCTGGCAGGGGGAAGAATACGCCTACCCCATGGCCGCGGGGTTTGTGCCCTTCCTCACCGCTTACACCCATACCGGCACCGCGCTACGCCCTGCCATGCTGGTGGTGCCCGGCGGCGGCTACTGTTTTGTGTCCCCTACAGAGGCCGAACCGGTGGCAAAGGTGTTCTATCAGGCGGGGTACAATGCCTTTGTACTGACGTATACCGTTAACCCCCTGATGAACGCCCCCCTTAAAACCCAGGCCCTACAGGATATTTCACGGGCCGTGCGGTTTATCCGCGCCCGCGCCGGGGCGTTTGCCATTGACCCGGGCCGGCTGGCCGTATGCGGGTTTTCCGCCGGGGGGCACCTGTGTGCCAGCCTGGCCGTCCACTGGGCCGGGGCCTGCGACCCTGACTCCGCCTACGCCGGGATCTCCAACCGGCCGGACGCGGCGCTCCTCTGCTACCCGGTTATCACCAGCGGCTCCTTTGCCAACCGGCCTTCCTTTGAGGCCCTGCTGGGCAAGGACGCCCCGGCAGAAGAACTGGCCTACATGAGCCTGGAAAACCACGTCAGCGAAAACACCCCGCCCTGTTTTTTGTGGCAGACCATGGAGGACGACTGTGTCCCGGTAGAGAACAGCTATCTCTTCGCCCAGGCCCTACAGGCAAAAGGCGTGCCCTATGCCCACCATGTGTTTACCAAGGGGGCCCACGGCCTTTCCGTGGCCAATGCCGATTGGCTGGCCGGCAATGTGGGCGAACCCTATACCAAAACCCAGTTGGCCGCCCTGCGGGACCTATGCCAGGCAGGCCAACTGCCCGGCGTAGAGCCGGATGCGATGGACCACTTCTTTGCCCCGCCCGGCGCCCAGGACCCGGCCTGGCGGGCTGCCGTGGAGAATGCCTGCCGCCAAGTGGATATCTGGCCCCAGTTGGCTATCCGCTGGCTGGACGACATGATGGACATATAAAGAACCCGCCCCCCCACTACCGGCAAAACCCACAGGAGGCCCGCTTATGGACGAATCGAACCTGCAAATCACCATGCTTGGCCGGCTCAGCCTGCGCTACCAGGGCGCGGTAGTGGGCGACGGCATTGGGCACTCAAAAAAGGTCTGGCTGCTTTTGGCCTATTTGATCTGCAACCGGGGCCGGGCTGTTTCGAAAGAGGAACTGGCCGGGGTGCTCTGGCCCCCGCAGCGGGGGGAAAAGCGCCCGGCCAACCTGGCCAACTCCATGAAAACCTCCTTTTTCCGGGTACGGGCCTGTTTGGACGGGCTGGAGCCTGGCGCCGGCCACCGGCTGGTGCAGACCCGGGAGAACGGCTATATTTGGATGCCTGACGTGCCTGTGGCGCTGGACATAGAGGAGTTCCAGGCCCTATGCGCTGCCGGTGGCAGTAGCCAGCCCGACAACTGGCTACAGGCGGCGGAGATGTTCGACGAGGGGTTCCTCCCCAAGCTGCGGGAATACCCCTGGGCCGCGGAAACCGCCCGTCATCTGGCCGGGCAGTTTGCCGCGGCGGTCAACGGGGCCCTCCCCCTTTTGGAGGAGCAGGGCCGCTGGCAGGATATGGTGCGGCTGTGCCAAACCGCCCTGGCCCATGACCCTCTCAACGAAAACCTGTACTGCCGGCAGATGTCCGCGCTGATCAACCTGGGGGAGAACCGGGCTGCCGCCCAGGTATACGAGGATATGAACCAGTTTTTCCTGGCCCAGTCTGGGGGCCTGCCCGGCGAAGAGGCCCAGTCTATCTACCGGCGGGCAACCCATGATATGGGCGGCGGCTCAGTGCCCTCGGCGGCTATTCTGGACCAGTTGGCAGAGGAGCCGGCCGAAGGGGCGTTTATCTGCGATTACGATGTGTTCCGCGCCCTGTACCGCCTACAGGTGCGGGACTCGGCGCGCAGCGGTGAGGAAACCAGCCTGGCCGTGGTCACGGCGGCCCCCAAGCACGGGGGCCAGTTGAACCGCCGCAGCCTGGAGCTGGTTATGGCAAACCTTTTACGGCTGATCCCCTCCTCCCTGCGTCAGGGGGACGCCGTAGCCCGGTGCAGCGCCTCCCAATACGTCCTGCTGCTGCCCCGTGCCAGTTTTCAGAACAGCCGGGAGGTCTGCCGGCGGATCACCAGGGCCTTTTGCCGGCTGTACCCCCACTCCCCGGCCATGCTACAGGTTACGGTATGCCCTTTGCAGCCGGGGGAGCATCTGCCCCCCGCCATGGAGGGCACCCCCTGACCCCACCAAAACAGCCAGGCAAAAATGCCTGGCTGTTTTTATTTTGCCGGTTGGGGCTAGAGTCTGTTTTAAAACGCCGAAACGCCGTCTATTTTGCCCCAAAACGGTGCTTTCTATGTCAAAAATCCTCGAAAGGCTGCAAGCCTTTCTGGCGGCAAGCCTCTCTTGCGGTTTTTCCTTGAAAGCCCTCGTTTTTGGACAAAAATCCGGCATTTCTCCGGTTATAAAACAAACTCTAGAGTAGGCGCGGCCTTAGCCCACCCGGATAACGGCCGACCGTTCCTGGCGCCCGTCACGGACGGTAAGCACCAGGCTGCCGGGTTTGGCGGCCCGCACCACGGCCATTGCGCGGCCATAATAGGTGGTGCACTCTCCCACGTCATAGCGCTCCTCGGTACGGGGGGCGGCACTGCCAAAGGCCAGCAGCTCCCCGCCCTCCACCGTGGCAGTCAGCACCCGGTCGGCAGCGCAAGCCCGCACGCCGTTGGTACCCCGCAGGGTAATGGGGATGCAAAGGGTTTCCCCGGGGGCAGCCTCCAGTTTCTCCGGCTCCAGGCAGGCCTTAGCCGCGCCCACCGCGGAAAACAGGCTGCTCCGGCCGGTTTCCCTGCCCTTGCCGTCATACAGCACGGCGGTCAGTTCTCCGGGGGCATAGCGCAGCTTAAACAGGGCCCGGCCCTCCTTCAGCCTCTTTTTGCCTACAGAACGGCCGTCTAAAAGCAGCTTAACGCTCTCCCCGCAGCCGTACACCTCTACCGTGGCCGGGTATCCCTCACAGCCCTGCCAGCTCCAGCAGGGCAGGCCGTTGGCCCCCCGCCATACCGACTTAATCAGCTTATCCCCCGGATGGTCTACCGGCCGTACGGCAATGACCGGGTCTTTCAGCATCCCCCAGGCCGCCTGGGCCCAGAACATCTCCCCATTGGGGTCGCCCAGGATGTCCAAGGCGCCACAGTCAGCCAGCAGCCAGGGGTATGGCTTGTCGAACACCTTGGCGTCGGCGGTATAGGCCCAGGCGCCGATGCCGCACTCGCCCAGATAGTCCCAGGCCACCCACATGAAGTCGCCGATAAGATAGGGCAGGCGCTCCACCATCCGCCAGTTTTTCCAGATGTCCTGGGGGAATGTTTCGCTGCCCACCAGCACCCGGTCCGGGTGTTTTTCCCCTTCCAGCTTATACCGGCCCGATGCATAGTTGTACCCGGCTATGTCCAGGGCGTCCAGCACAGGGCTGGTGACCTTATCTGCCCTAGGCCCGTTAGCGGCGTTGTTCATGGCGGGGCCCACCTTGGCGGCCATCATATTGAACATGGTGCTGTTCATCCCACCCGTCTGGTTTACGGAGTCGTCCGCCCGGTCCCCTTCCTCTTTGTAAAGGGGATTGCCGTTGGCCGTGGCCGTCAGGATGGACAGGTTGATGCCCGCTGTTACCGGCCGGGTCCCGTCCAGTTCATGGAGCCGGGCCACCAGTTCCCGTGCCAGGTCCATGCCCCGCTCTTCCACAGGCTCGGCCACCTCGTTGCCAATGGAGTACATGATCACGCTGGGGTGGTTGTAATCCTTTTCCACCATAGCCCCCAGGTCGGCCTGGTAGCCTTCCATAAACTGCCCCGCATAATCGTGGGGCCTTTTATGCTTATACCACATATCCCAGCTCTCGTCCATTACGTAAAGTCCATACCGGTCGCAGGCGGCAAGCAGGGCCTCTGAGGCCGGGTTGTGGGCCGAACGGATGGCGTTGAACCCGGCCTCTTTCAGCAGCCGCACCTTCCGCTCCTCCACCTCCGGGGGAGCCGCAGCCCCCAATACGCCGTTGTCGTGGTGGATGCACCCGCCCCGCAACAGGGTTTCCCGGCCGTTGATCAACAGCCCCTCCGGCCCCCAGGCGATCTGCCGTATGCCGAACCAGGTTTCCGCCGTGTCCACTGTTTGCCCGTTTTGCAGCAGGCTGGCCCGGCACAGGTAAAGCTTGGGGCTCTCCGCGCTCCACAGGGCCGCGCCGGGCAGGTCCAGTTCCACCTTTTCCCCTGTGCCGCGGGCCAGCAGGGTGTCGCCGTCAAAAACAGCTACCGCCACCTCCGGCTGGCTCTCCCCGGCGGCCCCGCCTGTGTGGCTGGTTTCCACCCTTACCCTGGCGGGGGCTACGCCCACTGTTGTCACCAGCAGGCCCTGCCAGCCAATGTGCACCGGCCCGCCGGTTATCAGTTCCACCGGCCGGTAGATGCCGCTGCCGCTATACCACCGGGAGTTCGGCATCTGGGTGTTATCCACCTCGACGGTCACGGTATTGTTGGCGCCACAGCGCAGGCCCGCGCTCAGGTCGACGGTAAAGTCTGTGTAGCCATAGGCGTGCCAGGCCAGGGCCTCGCCGTTCAGGCTGACCTGGGCGTTGCGGTATACCCCGCCAAAATGCAGCAGGACAGTCTGACCCTCCCAATCCGCCGGGCAGTAGAACACCTTCTCGTAGATGTACTTCCCGCCCGGAAAAAAGGCATGGCCGGAGCCCCCTGGGGCTGCGGGATCCCTCGGCTCATGTATCATCGCGTCATGGGGCAATGTGATCGCCACCCGCGTTTCCTGCCCATATATGCCAAAAAGCCAGTTCTCGTTAAAAGCTTGCGCTTTCATGTGTCCACACTCCTTTTTGTGGATAAAATTCATAAATTTTATTATACCCTCTTTTCCGTCATTTTGCAAGTGCCGGTTACAGGCAGGGTGTCCAAAGGGCATAGTTGATGAATAGGAAAACGCAAAAGTTTCGGCGCTTTACCCACCGCCCTCAAAAAGAAAGAAGGCCCCTGTGCGGGAGCCTTCTTTCCTGTTCCATACTCAGGCGTACACGTCGAAAGTGTAGGGGCTGGGGGGCATCATCTGCTGCAGCTCCTTCAGGGCCAGTTCTTCGGTGGTGTCCATCATCTTCTTGGTCAGGGCCAAAGAGTAACCGGTAGCCACCTGGGCCTGGCTGTAGGACGTGGCCATGGACGCGATGCTGTCCATAATACCCATAGAAAAAACCTCCTTTTTATGCGCCGGGGCGCATGGGGTCACAGATAGTGTAGCACACTTTGGGGGCGCTGTCAATGGGGACAGAGGGCCGGGGAGCCCTTATACGATTTCCCTGTCTGCAAAATAACAGGGTGGGCGGGGGCATCCTGTGCTACTGCTCGGCAAAGAGAAAGCAGAACGCACCCAAAACCGTTACAAAAAAGGGGCCAAGGCTGGCCCCTTGCTTGTATCATCCGCCCGGCACCTGGTTTCTGCCCTCTGCCTTTACCCGCAGATATGCGCCCTCTGCCACCGGCAGGTCCGTTTTCCAGTACACCAGCATCTCCGCGTGGGGGGCGGACTGGATAGGCGCCCAGTCCTCGTTATACAATTCCCCCAACTCCGCCGTAAACGGCGCTGTCCCCGGCTGGAGGATGTCCACCTGCTCCCCGGCAAAAAAGCGGTTGCGCTCCCGCAGCTTTATGTAGGGGCCGGCCCGGCCTGCGCACACCGCCACCACCTCATACGTACGGGTGTACTGGCTGCGGCCCGTGGTCTGGCCCGGTTCCCCGCCCAGGTAAAAACCGGCGGAATACGTCCTGTGGCTGACTTTTTCCGTTTCCTCCAAAACCTCTGCCGGCAACGCCCCCTGGGGGTTCTCCCAAAAGAAGTCGATAGCCCTGCGGTAGGCCGCGGTAACACAGGCCACATAATAGGCCGACTTGGCCCGCCCCTCAATTTTCAGGCTGCCAACCCCTGCCTCCATCATGGCGGGGATGTGTTCGATCATCCGCAGGTCATTGGAGTTGAGGATATAGGTGCCTCCCCCGCTCTCTATCACGGGGAAATGCTGGCCCGGCCGCTGCTTTTCCGTCAGGCTGTATTCCCAGCGGCAGGGCTGGGCGCACCGGCCCCGGTTGGCGTCCCGGCCCGCCATATAGTTGGAGAGCAGGCACCGCCCGGAAAAGGACACGCACATACTCCCGTGGGCGAAAGCCTCCAGTTCCAGTTCCGGCGGGGTATACCGGCGTATCCCGGCAATCTCCTCCAAGGAAAGCTCCCTGGCCAGTACCACCCGGCTGGCCCCTAATGTATAGCAGGCGTTGGCGGCGGCGTAGTTCACAATGCCCGTTTGGGTGGAGATATGCCGCTCCACGGCTGGGGCATATTCCTTTGCCAGTGCCAGCACCCCCAAGTCGGAGATGATCAGCCCATCCACCCCGCAGCCCTGGCAATGGGCCAGGAACCCCGGCAGGGCTGCCAGTTCCTGGTTGCGGGGCAGGGTATTGCAGGTCACATACACCCGCACCCCCTGCTCGTGGCAAAAGGCCACGGCCTCTTTTAGTTCGTCCTCTGTAAAGTTCCCCGGCGCTGCCCGCATCCCGTAGTCCTTCCCGGCCAGGTATACCGCGTCGGCCCCGTAGCGTACGGCGGCTTGCAAGCGCTCCATGTCCCCGGCGGGAGCTAAGAGTTCCGGCTTATGCCGGAACTCTGGCTCCGGCTTATGCCAGAACTCTCGCTCCGACTTATGCTGGAACTCTGGCTCTTGTACGGCCATAGCTGTACTCCTTTCTGCCTCCGGCGGCCAAGATTTTCCCTGCTTTATGGGGCAGAGAGGGTTGTTTGCCCTGTTTCTCAACTCAAACCGGCCAACTGCTTGTTGTACTCGTGGTCGTCCGCGTTGGTGGCGTAGTAGGCCACGCCATCCTCTGAGTGGCAGAAATACAGGTAATTCGCCGCGTCCCCGGTAGTATTGGGTTTCAGGGCGGCGTTTATGGCGTCAATGCCCGGATTGCAGATGGCACCGGCCGGCAGCCCACTGAACTGGTACGTGTCGTAAGCCCCGTGGCTGAGGGTGCCCCCCAGTTCCGCCATTTCCTTGGCGTTTTTATAGGGGTAAAAGGAGGTAGAGTCGCACTCCAGGTTGAAAATGCCATAGTCCGCGCCAAAGTTCAGCCGGTTATGCAGTACGGCCGATACATTGAACATATCCGGCGTATTGGCGGCCTCCGCCTGTATAATGCTGGCCAGCCGTACCACTTCGTCCACTGTCATGCCAGAGTCGGCGATCTTCTGCTGTAGCTTGTCATCCACCTTCCGCTGGAAGTTCCAAAGCAGCTTGCCCACGACCGAGTCCAACTCCTCGCCCTTGTAGAAGTCGTAGGTGTCCGGGAACAGGTACCCCTCTATCTTGTAGTACCTGCCGCTTGTATCGCCAATATCCCCCACCATATCGTAGTCACTATAATCGCCGTTGTTCAGTTCGTCCAGGAAATCCTGGGCCGTGCAAACCTCGTTTTCCTCCAGCAGGTTGGCCATTTCCAGGGCCGTCGTGCCCTCGGGGAACACCACCTGCACCACCTCCAGGTGCTCGCTGCCGCCTCCCTGTAGTACGTTGATCAGTGCCTCATAGTCCAGGTTGGTGTCCACCTGGATGTATTCGCCGGGGGTGAAATCCTCCATGTCCTCCTTGATCTTGCAGTATAGCGCAAAAAACTCCGGCTCCTTCACGGCCCCTGCCTGGTGGAGGATCTCTGCCAGCCCTTCTTCGGTAAGCTTGCCCTCCGGGATGGTGATGTCCACCTTGCCCGGCTGGCGGCTGGCCCCGAAAAAGTCGTTAGACCCACCGATCAGGTAGCTGGCCAGGGTAAAGGAGATGAGCAGCACCATACACAGCCACATCAGGGAGAACACCCGTTTATTCTTCCGGGCCTTTACCCGGTTGCGCTTTTTGTGGGCCTTCCGCTCCGCGCGCTGTTCCTGGGGGGTCAGGGCAGCCTTCCGCACCGAGTGGGGCGGCTCGCTGTACTGGCCAGGCTGCGCCCTGCGGCTGCGGGGCATCTCCATACTGGCGGTCATCAGGTCCCGCTCGTCAATGCTTACCTTAAAGCCGCTGGTGGGGGTGATGCCCGCCGGTGCCTGGGGTTTACCTTGTTGTTGTCCTTTATTCTGCTGGGGTCTGTTGTCCATGTTGATTCCTTTCTGTACCTATCCGTATTGGGCCGCCGTTCCTCCCAGCCGGGCCCGCCGCTGCCTTGGGGGATGGCCCGGCTTAGCCCGGCCCGGCCGCTCCCTTGTCAAACTGGATGCCGGCCTGGATCTCCTCTGCTGTTTCTTTGGAGGTGAGGGCCTGGGCCAGCTTTAGCCCAAACTGGGTAGATACGCCCATTCCCCGTGCTGTGATGAACTGCCCATCCTTGCAAACAAAGCGCTGGCTGAGCCTGCTGCCGCCCTCTTCCAGGTCCTTCTGGAAACTGGGGAAAGCCGTGGCTTCCCTGCCGCTCAACAACCCCTTGTGGGCCAGGATAGACGGCGCGGCACATATGGCCCCCACCAGCTTGCCCCCCTCCACGCAAGCATCCAGCAGGGCCTGCACTTCCGGCGATTTTTCCAGGTTGAGGGTGCCCGGCAGGCCCCCCGGCAGCACCAGGCAGTCCAGGGACGCGGGGGTGGCCCCGGACAGCTCCAGATCAGCCGTAACGGGTACCCCGTTAGACGCTGTTACAACCTTGCCGGTTACGCCTACGGTTTTGACTTCGACTTTTGCACGGCGCAAAATGTCTACCGGGGCCATTGCTTCTACCAACTCAAAGCCCTCTGCTAACAGTACATATACCATATATTGTGGCTCCTTTCCTTTGTGCTTATTCGCTTGCGCCCCTTCTGTATGCGGCCATAAGGGGCGGTTCTTGCCGTTTCTTTCATGGGCCAGGACAGGTTTTACCGCCCTTTCTGCCGCGTACCTGCCTTTTTGGGCCAGATAATGCCCCGTTCTCCCCCAGTTCTTCGGCAGGTATCAAGGGGTTATTACCGGGTTCTTAGGGGGATATCAACGGGTTCTCTAAGGGGTATTTTTTGGGGGGCCGCTGTTGTATGCCTCCGGCGGCCCAAGGGGTTTCACCCCTTGGGGAACCCCACCACTTTTGAAAAAGTGGACAAAACTTTTATGTGGTTATATTTTTATTAAATTTTCCTTTCGAATGTTGCGGGGATGGGGAAGAAAACGTGTTGCACGAAGTGCGCATGGAAGTTTTTGCGGATTCTTAAGGGGCTTTTTTCAAAAAGCCCCTTAAGCGGGGTGTGGGGCAGGGCCCCACGGCCTTAAAAAGGCTAACGCGGGGCAGGAGAACGTGTTGCACGAAGTGCGCGTAAAAGTTTTTGCGGATTCTTAAGGGGCTTTTTTCAAAAAGCCTCTTAAGCGGGGTGTGGGGCAGGGCCCCACGGCCTTAAAAAGGCTAACGCGGGGCAGGAGAACGTGTTGTACGAAGTGCGCGTAGAAGTTTTTGCGGATTCTTAAGGGGCTTTTTTCAAAAAGCCTCTTAAGCAGGGTGTGGGGCAGGGCCCCACGGCCTTAAAAAGGCTAACGCGGGGCAGGAGAACGTGTTGCACGAAGTGCGCGTAGAAGTTTTTGCGGATTCTTAAGGGGCTTTTTTCAAAAAGCTCCTTAAGCGGGGTGTGGGGCAGGGCCCCACGGCCTTAAAGGCTAAAGGGGGAGAGCCTAAAGAGCGGCTTGCAGCACTTGTTGGTGGATTTCCTCCACCTGGAGGGGGCGGCCGCCGCGGGCGCAGTGCACGGTGCGCCAACCCAACCGGGCGGCGGCGAAACGGGCGCAGCGGGCGCAGTTTTCCAAAAAGGCCCGGTCCCGCTCGTGGATGTCCTTTTGGCCCTCCTGGCCCCCGTAGCGGCCGCTTAGCAGCTTTTGGGAAACCTCTACCGGCATATCCAGCAGGATGACCCGGTCGGGCCGGGGCAGGCCCAGCTTATGGTACTCAAAGTCCTCGACCCACGCAATATATGCCTCCCACTGGCTTTCCGGCAGCTTTTCCATCTGGTAGAGCAGGTTGGAGGTGGCGTATCGCCCGGCCAGGATGGTGACACCCCGCCGGTAATCCTCCCCCCAGCCGGTGCGGAAACTGGCGTAGCGGTCTACCGCGTAAAAGGCCCCGGCGGCATAGGCGTTCACGTCCCCAGGGGCGCTGCCAAAGGCCCCGCCCAGATACATCTTCACCAGCGCCGAAGAGGGGGAGGCGTAGTCCGGGAAGGACACCGCCCGCACCGGCCCCCGCCGGGCCAGGGCCTGTTCCAGCAGGGGCAGTTGGGTGCTTTTGCCGGTGCCGTCCAGCCCCTCCAGCACGATCAGGCTCATAGGGACGCCCCCAGCCCGGCGAACTGCTCCCGCACGGCAGTGGCCTGGCCGCAACTCATTTTCCCCTCCGGGCACTCCCCCCGCAGGCAGGGGGGGCCCGCCTGGCGGAACAGGTGGGGGGCCGTTTCCCGGACCAGCCGGAGCATCTCGGTGGCCAGGGCCCGTATCTCCCACTGGGCCCGCTTGCAGCAGCGGTGGGTGAAGAAGTTCCGCAGTTCCCGTGCGTTCATGGTGCAGATCAGCTTGGTGGCACAGGCATTGGGCAGCACGAACCGGGCGTCCTCAATGGCCTTTTTCTCCGCCTTGCGGGCCGCCTCTTTTGGGGTGAGGCCCTGGGCCAGGAACGCCTGCTCGTGCTCTTTTTGCAGGATATCCGCCAGCCGCTGGTAGTGCCGGACATCCTCCTCCATGGCGGCCAGGAACTCTTCCTTGGCCTGGGGCAGGGCCTCGATCTCCGGGGGGAGCACATAGTCGAACCGCCCCTCTTTGACGTAGCGCTGGCTCTGCACGCTGTAGGAGGCGATCCGGTGGCGGGTCAACTGGGCCAGGAGCGACCGGGACACACCCTCGATGCCAAAGGTAAAGCTGGCGTGCTCCAGGGGGCTTTCATGGCCAATCTCGGTGAGCATATCAATAAAGGCCCCGGTTTTTTCCTCTGTCAGGCCCTGGTATACCGTGTCGATATCCGCCGCCGCGTAGCACAGTTTGGCGGCACAGGCCACGGTACGCTCCGGGTCCGGGGTACAGGCCAACAATTTTACGTGTAAACTTTTCATGGGTTCTTCTCCTTTTGGGGCAGGGGTTAGAGTCTGTTTGAAAACCGGCTCTAGCCCTCTTCCTCTTCTTCCTCCAGCCAGGGCAGGGGCCAGCCGGGCTTTAGGGTGTCCAACTGCCGGATGCACAGGGCGTCCAATTGGGCCAGCAGCTCTTCGCCGCTGAGGCCCCCGGCCAGGTACGTTTCCAACTGCCCGACAAAGGGGGATTCCTCCCAGCAGAAACCTTCCAGGCAGCGGGGGACGCCGCTGTAGCGGTAGCTGGCCTCTTGCAGCAAGGCCATCTCCGGGGCCCGCGCCCCTTCCAACAGGGTGGGCTCCATGGAAACGGCCTCTCGGTAGATGGGCAAGGTGCCGCACACCTTGGCCATGTGGGTGTTGTTGTCCGCGTTGGTCAGGTAGGCCAGGAAGTGCACGGCCTTTTCCGGCTGGGCTGTCTGCCGGCTGACGCCCCAGCCCACCCACTGGCAGGGCACGGTGGCCGTTTTGGTGGTGGCGCCTGCCGGCAAGCCCGCCACCTGCCAGCTTTCGGCGGGCATGGCGGCGCGGATGGTTTCCAACGCCTCGCTGCCGGCGATGAGCAGGCCCGCATCGCCGTTGATAAAGGCCTGCACGGCCCCGGCCTCGTCCGCGTAGCCGCCCCCGGGCACGGAGCCCATGAGCCTGTCAAAGGTTATCAGGGCGCTGGGGGCGTTCTCCCCGGTGAAGATGGAGGTGGCGCTGAGGCCGTCCTTACTGGGGGAATAGTAGGGGGCGGAGGCGGTATGCACCCCCAGCACGCTCCACATGACCGCGCTGAAAAGCCGGCTTACCTTGTCCCGGCTGATGGCCAGGCGGCCTTGCTCGCCCATGAGCAGGGGCATGAGCCCGGCCCGGTCCCAGGCCTCCAGGTTCACCTGCTCCTCCCAGGGTTTGCCTTTATTGTGGGCGGTGATCCAGTCTGTGCGGTAGAAAAGCAGGTCCTGCCGCACATCCACCGGCACCGCGTACATCCCCTGGCGGCCCATGTAGCGCATGGCAAGCCCCGTGGCGCTGCCCAGGCTGCCTTCGTTGTACCAGGCGTCGGCATACAGGGAAAAGTCCAGCAGCCCGTCGGCCTGATCGCCCAGGCCGCTGTCCGTGACCACCCGGATGTCCGGCTGCTGGGCGCCGCTGCCCTGGGGCTGTAGGCTGATCTCCGTTTGGGGGTAGTCTGCCCGGTACTTTTCTACGATCTCCTCCATCACCGGGCCGGCGCCCTCCACCCCGGCGGGCACCTCGACCACCAGCCGGGCGGGTTGGCCGTCGTTTTGGGGCAGGGTTTCCGTTTCGTACATCACCGTTTTCTCCGGCTTGCAGCCGGCGAGGGCCAATATAACTGCCAGGCACAGGGCCGCGCCCCGTATGTGCCGCTTTTTTACCATAGCTTTGCCGCCTTTCCCCTTTCTGCCTGCCCCGTAAGGCCGGGCAGGGGGCCTTTTTTTGTCAATTTCTCTTATTATAACTTTTTTCCCAAGAAAAAACAAGCCGCTTGGGGCAATATCCTCCCCGGCGGCCTGTAATTTATGGTTTATTCACATTTTTCCGGGCTGCCATAGCCCGGCGCCCGCCTGCTTATACCCGCTTGATGTAGTCTGCCTTGCGCGCTTTGGCGGCGGGCAGGGGGCCTTCGGCATAGCCCACGGCCAGGGCGCCTACCCCCCGCAGGCCGGTGGGCAGGCCCCATTTTTCCAGCAGGGCTTTGCCCTCTGGCAGCTCGAACATCTCCCGCTCCCCGTGGAT
This sequence comes from Acutalibacter caecimuris, assembly GCF_034335085.1. NCBI lineage: Bacteria > Bacillati > Bacillota > Clostridia > Eubacteriales > Acutalibacteraceae > Acutalibacter > Acutalibacter caecimuris. The sequence goes on from NZ_JAWXXJ010000008.1 coordinate 66,001, forward strand.
CCAGCAACTGGCCGCCCCCAGGGCATGGGCGGCTATCATCATGGTGGCCAGCACGCAGGAGGCGTCCTCTACCCCTGTGTTGCGCTGGGGGTCTGTGAACACCAGCAAAATGGCCGGCGCGCCATAGTAGGGGTCGCCGGAAAAGCCCCGTGCCTGACAGTTTAGCGCCTGTACCGCCGCCCGGTCCGCCGGGTCCTCTACCGCCACAATCACCGGCGACTGCATACCCCGCCCGGTGGGCGCGTAAGTGCCCGCTTGTAGCACCGCTTCCAGCACCGCCGCCTCCAGCGGCTTGTCTTGGTATTTCCGTACGCTCCGCCGCGTCAGCAGCGCCTGTATAACCTGATTCTCCATTTGTGTGCTCTCCTTTCTTTTAGTCGGGCTGCCAGCCTAAGGCCGTGGGGCTCTGCCCCACACCCCGCCACCTGCTGCCAGCTTAAGGTCGTGGGGCCCTGCCCCACACCCCGCCACCTGCTGCCAGCTTAAGGTCGTGGGGCTCTGCCCCACACCCCGCCACCTTTGAAAAGGTGGACGAAACTTTTGTGTCGCGCAAAGGCACGGTTGCTATATTATAGGGGTTTTGGGCCCGCGGCCTGCGCTTTTGGTGATTTTGGGGAATACGTTTTTCTTTTTGTTGTTTTTGGGGTTTATTATAAGGGGAAGGGCCTTGCAATCAAATAGAAAAAATGAAAAAACGCAGATAATTGCCGGTCGAGCGGGCGGCCTGGCTCCCATTGAGCGGCCGGAAACGGCAGGAAAGTTTTTATGGGGGGCCTGCGGCCTGCGCTTTTGGCGTTTTGAGGAATACTTTTTTCTTTTTTTATTGTTTTGGGGGGGTTATTATTAAGGGGAAGGGCCTTGCAATCAAATAGAAAAAATGAAAAAACGTAGATAATTGCCGGTCGAGCGGGCGGCCCGGCTCCCATTGAGCGGCCGGAAACGGCAGGAAAGTTTTGGAAGATTCTTAAGAAACTTTTTACAAAAAGTTTCTTAAGCCGCCGGAGGCAAACCGCCGGAGGCAAGCCACCTAGAGAAGAGCGGCCAAAGAGGAGAGCAGATCTCCCAGCCCGACCCGGTAGCCGGCGCAGGCGAAACGGCCGCTGGCCTGGGGGCCGGCCAGCACGGCCAGGGGGAGCACGCCGGGCTCCTGGTAGGTGCGGCGGGCCATGTTCTCGGCCACGTCCTCATCCCAGGGGCAGAGGTGGGCGTGTGGGGGGGCAAAGCTGAGCTTTTCCGGCTCTTTGGCGGCCAGGTACAGCCCGCAGCCCAGGGCCTCCAGGCGGGGCCAGGCTGCTTTTAACTCGCCCAAGATATGCTCGGTGGGCTCTTCCCCCGGCGCAAGCCAGCAAAGCAGGGCAGGGCCTTTCCAGGCAAAGCCTGTTTCCGGCAGGGAAAGATCTTGCAGCACCGGGTAGCCCTCGGTGGGGCGGAAGGTGGGCGTTAGGGCCCGCTTTTCCCCGGCGGCCAGGGTGAAATCCTTGTACCAGCCAAGCTGGTTGCCGTTGGGCAGGCGCACGGCGGCCATCAGCCGGTAATGGCCCGGAGGCAGCGGCGCCGGTTGGCCGGGCTCCACCGCCAGGGGCTGCCAGCCGTCCGCAAAGCGCATAAGCTGCCAGCCGCCGGGGCTGTCCGTTTGCAGGGTGACTTCCCCTGTGCCCTGCCCGTCGGCCCGGCAAAAGCGGCCGCCCGCCTGGTAGACCGGGTGGCCGTCCGGGCCCAGCCGGGCGGGGACGCCGTTGGCCCGGCACAGGGCGCAGAACAGCACCGGCAACCCCAGCCCGCTGGCCCGGCCCAGCCGCCAGGCCCCTGCCGGGGTTTGTGGCAGCTCGCCAAAGCTGCCTGTGGGGGCGGTTTCCCGGCTGAGCCAGGCCCAAAGTTGGGGAGGCGCTGTCGGCAGGGCTCCTTGCAGCAGGGTACGCCAGGGGGCCAGGGGCTCCAGCCCCACCCGTGGGGAGAGCAGGGCAGGGCCGCTGCCTGCCGGGGCCTGCCCCGCGGCCAGAAGGCTTTCCTCCAACACCGCGGGGGCAAGGGGCACGGCCCGGTCCTTTTCCGTGAGCATGGCGGCAAAGGGGCGGTGGGCCGGGGCTACCTGGGGGGCCGGGACAGGCCGGGCCTCCCGGCCGGCCTTTGCCTGGGCCAGCACCTGCCGCCGCTCCTGCTTTTCTGCCGGGGACAGAGGCGGGTTCTGGGCGCTGCCGGCCTGGGGGGCGAAGAAGTCAAACTCCACCGGCCCGGCCTGGCCGGTAGGGGCCTGCCCCTCGGACAGGGCCAGCTTTAGGGTATGGGTTTCGGCGGTGTTCACCAGGGCCTCGGCCAGCAGGGGGCCTTTTTGGGCCGTGACCCACAGGCTGCCCAGGCCCAGGTTTAGGGCGGCCTGGCCCCGGCTGTCCGTCACCCGCCCGGCGATGGGGCAAAGGCCCCCCTCGTTGAGGATGTGCAGGGTGACTTTTGCCCCGCACACCGGGCCCCCGGCACCCTGCACCGTAACGGTGAAGGGCTGCACCGGGGCGTACCGGGCGGTGACGCTCTCATAGGCGACACCCTCCCGGCGGTCCAGGTCCAGGCTGCCTACGCCGGGGAACAGGGCCTGCCAGCCCTCCCCATCGCCCACAAAGGCTTTGACATGGCAGAGCATGGCCCGGCCCGCCGCCGGGGTGAACCAGCCCATATCCAACCTGGGCTCCGGCTCGCAGGCGCCCAGGTACCGCCAGCCTGTGCCGTCGAAAACCTCGACCCAGGCATGGTTGTCGTCGCAGTGGGACCAGCGGGGGGCATAGACCTGCCGGGCGGCTATGCCTACGCTGCGCAGGGCGTTTACGGCGAACACCGACTCCTCGCCGCAGCGGCCCCAGCCCCGGCGGTAGATGTCCAGCGCCGAGGCGGTGCGGCCGTCGGTGGAGCGGTAGCAGACCTGCCCGGCGCACCAGCGGTTGACCGCCTGTACGGCATCGGCCAGGCACAGGCCCTGTAGCAGGGGGGCCAGGGCCCGGCGGAACGGTTCCCGGCAGGGGGAGAGTTCCTCGGTGTTTACCCGTGGGCAGGCTACCTCCCGCAGGAAGAGATGTTCCGGCAGGGCCCGGCACCAGGGGAACGCCTCCCGCGCCGCCAGCGCCTGTCGGGCTGTTTCCACGAACAGCGCCGGGGGGTAGTCCCCCAGATCCGTCAGGGGCAGGGTGCCGGCGATATACTCGAACGCCACCCGGACATCCCCTGTAAGGTCTTGCCAAGCCTGCCGGTAGGCCGGCAGCCGGCTGTCTACCAGCGCCTGCCGGCCCTGCCAGGCGGCCTGGGCGAAAGCCTGTAATGCATCGGTAAATATACTCATTTCTCCGCCAGCTCCACCTTCAGCACCGTGTCTATCGGGTCCGGCAGCACCGGGTCGGGGCCCAGGTCGGCAAAGACCACGTCCGGGTAGTTGTCATACACCCAGCCCTGGGCCAAGTGCACTTCCGCCCCGCTGGCCAGCCAGCGCACGGATTTCACCTGGCCTTTTTCCAGGCCCTGGAGGGGGGCGCAACCGATGGTGTTTTCGAACAGGTGGTAGTACAGGGTATTGCCCTTGCGGGTGATGCGGCCTGTATCGGGCTTGGCCATACCGGCCTTGCCGCAGCCGTAGATGCTCTCGCTGTTTTTCTCCATCCACCGGCCGATGCCCTCTAAAATGGCCAGGGACTCCGCCGGGATGTTCCCCTGGGCGTCGGGGCCCACGTTCAGCAGCAGGTTGCCCCCTTTGCTTACGCACTCCACCAGTTTTTTGATGAGCATGGGGGCGGGCTTGAAGAACCGGTCCAGGGCGCAGTAGCCCCAGTTGTTGTTCATGGTGACGCAGGCCTCCCAGCAGAGGTCGCCGCCGTTTTTGTCCTGTAGGCCGTTGGGGGGGATGATCTGTTCGGGGCTGACGAAGTCCCCGTGCCAGGGCTTGGGGTTGCCCTCCCACATGGAGCCGAAACCTTCGCCGCTGACCTCCAGCCGGTTGTCGATGATGATGCCCGGCTGCAACTGCCGCACCATGGTCACCAGCTCATGAGCCCGCCAGGCTTCGCCGCGCATGGCCTTTTCCCCCTCGCCGTAGGAGAAGTCGAACCAGAGCACGTCCAGCTTGCCGTAATTGGTGCAGAGTTCCCGCACCTGGCCGTGGAGGTAGTCCAGGTACCGGCCGAAGTCCCGGCCCTCGTTGCCGCACGCCGGGCGGGCCCGGTCCGGGTGGTACTGGTCCTCAAAATGGGGGTAGTCCGGGTGGTGCCAGTCCAGCAGGGAGTAGTAGAGCCCTACCTTCAGCCCCTCGGCCCGGAAGGCGTCCAGGTACTCCCGCACCAGGTCCCGGCCGCATTTTGTGTTGGTGGACTTGAAGTCTGTGAGGGCGCTGTCAAACAGGCAGAAACCGTCATGGTGCTTGGCGGTGAGCACGGCGTACCGCATACCCGCGGCTTTGGCGGCTTTGGCCCACTGTTTGGGGTCATAATCTACCGGGTTGAACTCGTTAAAAAAGGGCAGGTACTCTTCTTCGGGCATTTGCTCGGTGCTGCGCACCCACTCGCCCCGGGCCGGGATGGCATAGATCCCCCAGTGGATAAACATACCGAAACGGGCCTCCCGGAACCATTCCATGCGTTTTTCGTATTCTGCCTGATTGAATTGGTACATACTGTGCCTCCGTTATGTTATAATTTTGGTTAGTTTGCTTTGGTCTGCCCTGCCGGGGCTGGCCTTTTTGGGCGGGGCGCTTTCGTTTTGGGGTTTTTGGGGGCTTATGCCTGTATGAGCAGGCACACGGCGCTGGCGGCTATGCCCTCCTCCCGGCCGGTAAAGCCCAGGCCCTCCTCGGTGGTGGCCTTTACGCTTACCTGGGCGGGGCTGATGCCGCAGGCCAGGGCCAGGTTCTCCCGCATGGCCGGGATATGGGGGGCCAGCTTGGGGCGCTGGGCCATGACCGTGGCATCGATATTGCCCACGGCATACCCCGCCGCCCGCACCCGGGCGCACACCTCCCCCAGCAGCTTGAGGCTGTCCGCCCCCTTATACCGGGGGTCGCTGTCCGGGAACAGGTGGCCGATATCCCCCAGCGCCGCCGCGCCCAACAGGGCGTCCGCCATGGCATGGGCCAGCACGTCCGCGTCCGAGTGGCCCAGCAGGCCCTTTTCAAAGGGGATTTCCACCCCGCCCAAAACCAGCGCCCGGCCCTCTGCCAGCCGGTGCACGTCGTACCCGCTGCCGACCCGTATGCCGCCTGCGCCCGGCAGCCCGCCTTGTCCCTCCATACCGGCACCGCTCCTTTCCGCTGCCATAGCCTGCGCCAGAAGGAGATCCTCCGGCGTGGTGATCTTGAAATTCTGATAGTCCCCCGGCGTCAGCCGTACCCGGCACCCGGCGGCCTCTACCAACTGGCAATCGTCGGTATAGCTTTGGCCCCGCTGCCGGGCCTTTTCTACCGCGTACAGGTACAACTCCCGCCGGAAAGCCTGGGGGGTCTGCACTGCCATCAGGTGCTCCCGTGGCGGGGTGCCGGCCACAAAGCCCTGTCCGTCGGACAGCTTGCAGGTGTCTTTGCTGGGCACCGCCGCCGTGGCCGCGCCATAGGCCAGGGCATCCCGGCATACGGCCCCCAACAGCTCCCCCCCGGCAAAGGGCCGGGCCCCGTCGTGGATGAGCAGGTAATCACCCCGGCCTTGCAGGGCCATGGCCCCGTTGTACACCGAGGACTGCCGGTCCTCCCCTGCCAGGGCAAAGGTGACGGGCTTGCCCCCGCCGGTTTTGGCCGCGACCCGGGCCGCCAGCCGGGCGATCTCGTCCATCTCCCCCTCCCGGCACACCACGCAGGTTTCCTCTACATAGGGGCAGGCCAGCAGGGCCGCCAGGGACCAGGCCAAAACCGGCACCCCGCCAATGGGGCGCAGCACCTTGGGGCGCCCCTTGCCCATGCGGGTACCGCCCCCGCCCGCGGCCAGTACCGCGCCGAACCGTTCATTCATGATGGAGCCTCCTTTCGGTCAACAACATAGTAGCACATAAAGAAAAAATTTTCCACCGGATTTTGATTTTTCCCGGATATTTCTCCTGATTTTTTCAAAACCCATTGATTTGCGGGCGTCTGGTATGCTATCATGGGTGGGAATGAGGACCAGGGCGGCGCTGCCCTGTGGGCCGGGCAGGGCTGCCGGCCTAAAAAAGGAAAACAGTGAGGAATGAAAATGGACATCTTCTCGATTTTTACCCTGCTGGGCGGGCTTGCCTTCTTTTTATATGGCATGAACGTCCTTTCTGCCGGCCTGGAAAAAATGGTCGGCGGCAAGCTGGAGTCGGTTTTGCGCTCCATGACCTCCAACCCTTTTAAGGGGCTGGCCCTGGGGGCGGTGATCACCATTGCCATCCAGTCCTCCTCCGCCATGACGGTGATGCTGGTGGGCCTGGTGAACTCCGGCATTATGGAGCTGAGCCAGACGGTGGGGGTCATCATGGGCTCCAGCATGGGCACCACCCTGACGGCCTGGATCCTCTCCGCTACGGGCATCCAGTCTGACAGTTTCTGGTTGCAGATGCTAAAGCCGGAGTCCTTCTCCCCCCTGCTGGCCCTTGCCGGGGTGGTGATGACCATGGCCGGCAAGGACGGCCGCAAAAAGGACGCGGGCCATGTGCTCATCGGCTTTGCCGTGCTGATGACCGGCATGACCTTTATGAGCCAGGCCGTAAGCCCCCTGGCAGAAACCCCCGCCTTCCACGACCTGCTGGTCATGTTTCAGAACCCCATCCTGGGCGTGTTGATCGGCACGGTGTTTACGGGCATTATCCAGAGCAGCGCGGCCTCGGTGGGCATCCTCCAGTCCCTTGCCATGACGGGAAGCATCACCATGGGCATGGCCTTCCCCATTATCACCGGCGCCAATATCGGCACCTGCGTGACCGGCCTGCTCTCTGCCATTGGCGCCAACAAGAACGCCAAGCGGGTGGTGGCGGTCAGCGTATACTTTAAGGTCATCGGCACGGTGATCTGCCTCTCTGTTTTCTACGGGCTGGACGCTATATTCCACTTTGACTTTGTGGACGCGCCTATCGGCGCGCTGGGCATTGCCGTTGTACATACCCTGTTTAACATTATCAACACCTTTGTGCTGCTGCCTTTCTCGAAACAACTGGAAAAGCTGGCCAAGCTGACCATACGGGACGCCAACACCGAAGAAGCCCTGCTGGACGAGCGCCTGATGCTCTCCCCCTCCTTTGCCATCGCCGAGGCCAGGGCCCTGGCCGTGCGCATGGCCCGGACGGCCCGCAACTCCATGCTCAACGCCATCCAGATCACCCAGGAGTACGACGGCAAAGCCGCCGCCGCCATTACCGAGCAGGAGGCGGAAATTGACCTGTATGAGGACACCCTGGGCACCTTCCTGGTGAAACTGAGCAGCAAGGACCTTTCGCAGGCCGACAGCAGCCAGGTGGCCGAGCTGCTTCACGCCATTGGGGATTTTGAGCGCATTGGGGACCACGCGGTGAACATACAGCGGGTGGCGCAGGAGATCCACGACAAGCAGTTGCGCTTTTCCGACAAGGCCCAGGCCGAACTGGGGATCATCACCCACGCCATTATCGATATCCTCAACCTGACGGTGGACTCTTTTGAGCACGAGGACACCGCCATGGCCGCCAAGGTGGAGCCCCTGGAGCAGGTGGTGGACGGCCTGAAAACCGAACTGAAGGCCCGGCACATCCGCCGCTTGCAGGAGGGCCGCTGCACCATTGAGTTGGGTTTTGTGCTAACCGACCTGCTGACCAACTACGAGCGCGTTTCCGACCACTGCTCGAACATTGCCGTGGCGGTGATCCAGATCCAGGAGTCCTCCGCTATGGACGCCCACGGCTATCTCAACGCGTTGAAAAGCTCCGGCAGCCCGGCCTTTACCCGCGCTTACGAGGAGTACTCCCACTGCTACCAACTGCCGGAGTAGGCCGCCTGGTTTGCCTGATTGCCCTGCCGGGCCTTTCTCCGTGGCAGGGCGGAAGAAGAAAAAGAAACACAAAAAAGGCAGCCCCCCAAGCCGGGTGGGCGGCCTTTTTTTGACGCTTGCCGGGAGGGCCTACGGCCCTTCGTGCCGGGGCTTTTCCAGCAGTAGCTGTACCCGGCCGTCCTGGCTGACGGCCCGCAGTACGTCCTGGCGCCGCCGGACGGACAGGGCCAGCGTTAGGGCCAGGTTGATGCAGGTTACAATGGCCAGCGCCAACTTGGCCCCGGTGCCGGGCTTTCCCCTTCTGCCGGCGGCTTTGCCTGCCTTTTTGCTCATAGGCTTTCCTCCAATCGCTTTTCTATCTCTCCCATGGCCTCTTTGAGGCCGGTATGGTCGGCCTGGGCGTCCCGCTCGCCGTACTCCTGGCCGCACACAGCCCCGTAGGGGCAATACCGGCAGGCGGGCTTGTTGGCCAGGTTGGGCCTTGCCGCCGCTTGCCCGTTTTCCAGCTCCCGCCCCATGGAGGCGATCAGCCGCTTGGAGTAGGCCAGCACCTGTTCCAGCGCCCCGGCCCCCAGCACCGGGCTTTTGGCGTCCGGCTGGCCGTCCTTCTTCAGGGTAACGGGGATGAACCGCCCTTTTGCCCCGGCCTCCATAGCCTGGATGACCTCCCCGTCGTCCAGCACCAGGCCGCTCATACGCAGCAGCCTGTCCCCGGCCTTTTTGACCTCTTCCGGGTCCGCGCCCCGCTCTACGCTGACGCTGGGGTCTACCGCCGGCATATAGAGGATCCCTGCCGGCGCCCAGTCCTCCTGCTGGCAAAGGGCGGCCAGGTACACCAGCATCTGCATATTCAGCCCATGCAGCACGTCTGCCAGCCGGAACGCCTTATTGCCGGTCTTGTAGTCGATGACCCGCACATAGCCTTTCCCGTCCGGGCTGCGGTATACGTCCACCCGGTCGATGGTGCCCCCCACCGTTACCACCGTGCCGCTGCCGGTTTCTACCCGCAGGGGGGGCGCGTCTATCCCCAGCCGCCATTCCATATGCTGGGGCACAAAGCGGCTTTGGGCCAACTCCTCCTCCACATGGGCGATCAGCTTGCAGGCCGATTGCGCCATCCGGTCCAGCCGGTAGCGCTGGCGCCCGTCCAGCAGTTCCAGGCCGCCCATGTTTTCCGCGGCGTATTGGGTTACCATCCCCCGCACCAGGGCCTCCAACTCCTGGGGGCTCCAGCGGGCCCGTTCTGCCGGGTCGACGCGGAATACCTGCTCGAACAGGTAGTGCATCAGCGTGCCATACTGCATCACGTCCACCTGGGCCGGCAGGTGCTCCCGGGCGTTGAGCCCGTACCGGCAGAAGTACTTAAAGGGGCAACTGTAGAAGGTTTCCACCTGGGTGGGGGACAGCCACAGCCCCTGGCCGTAGGCGCTTTTTATCATTTCCGGCTCCTTTAGGCGCTGGGGGCGCCCGCCGGCGGCCCGCTCCAGGGCGGCCAGCCGGCCGGCGTAGTCCGGGGCCTCCCGGACAAAAAGCCGCAGGGCCGCGGCCTGGGGGCTGTCCTCCTGCCAGCGGGCCGCCATGCGGGAGAACGCCGCCTCCTGGGCGTTGGAGAGCAGGGCCTCCGGCAGTTCCCCCAGGAGCGTCAGGCCGGGGAATACCCCCTGCACCTCCGCCACCAGCTCGCTGGGTTCCTTGTCCTCGCCGCCCGCCGTGCCCGGCCAGCTTATGTACAGGGCCCGGCTGGCCAGGCAGGCCACCGAGTAGGCCAGGTACCGCTCCTCCATGGCCTTTTGCTCCAGGGGGTCCCCCAAGGGCAGGTCCAGTTCGATCAGCGCCCGCCGTTCCGCGTCGGAAAACACCCCGGTGGATTGGGGGGCCAGGGGCAGGTCCCCCTGGGTGACGCCCATGAGGAAAACCACCTGGGGGGACGTTTGCCGCACCTGCTCTGCCGTGCCGAACAGCACCTGGTCCACGGTTTGGGGGATCTCCGACACGTCCTCCCCGGCCATTACCTCCCGGAGCAGGCGGTAAAAGCGCTCCCGCGGGGTTTTGCGGTCCCCCAGGATGCTGTGCATCTGGTCCAGGGTTTCCATCAGCAGGTCCCACACCCGCATCTGGCGGGCGGCAAGGGCGTCCTCCCCGGCCAGTTCCAACTGGCGGCAGTAGGCGGGCAGGCTCTCTTCCAGTTCAAAGTCCATAAGCAACTGGTATGCCGCCTGGCTGAGCTGCGCGCCGGAACAGTCTGCCGTGGCCGCCGCAAAACGCTCCAGAGGCTGCACCAGCCGGCACCGCAGCCCCTCCAACTCTTCCAGCCGCGCCCGGTCCTCCTCCGTCATCTCCCGCCCAAAGCCCCGTGGATGCCGCACCAGGGGCTGCTGCCAGTCCCGGCCCCGCATCCGCCACAAAAAGGCATAGTTCTCCAGCCCGGATATCTCCTCTGCGGTAAAGCCGGAAACCCCGGTTTTTAGCAGTTCCATGAGCCCGTCGGTGTCAAAGCCCTCCTGCACCGCCTCAAAGGCGCCCAGCACGAACCTGCACACCGGCTCCGCGTCCACCCGCACCGGCTGGGACATAAAGCAGGGGATCTCCCGCTTTTTCAGGGACACGTCCAGGCTGCCGAAGTACTGCTCCGGCTTGCGGCAGATAACGGATATCTCCCGGTAGCGCATACCTTCCATCACCAGCCGGCGGATGGAGGCCGCCACGAACTCCGCCTCCTCGTATACATCCCTGGCCCGGAACAGGGTGACCCCCTCTGCGTCCGGCGACACCAACGACTCCTCCCGGCAGAAAAGCTGGGCCTCCAGCAGTTTCAGGTTCTCGTTTTCAAACCGGGGCGCGCCGGCCAGCAGCACCGGGGGCTGCACCTGTACCCCCTGTTTTTCCGCCAGGGCCGTCAGCCGCCGCCGGGTGCGGTTTACCAGCGCGAACAGCCCCGACCCGTTGTCGGGCAGGCCGTCTGTGCACAGGCCCACCAGCACCTGGTCCGCCTGGCACAGCAGCTCCCCCAGCACCTGCTGCTCCTGCACGGTAAAGCCCTCAAAGGAATCCACCGCCAGGGTATAGCCCGCAAACAGGTTGGCGCCCCGCAGGGCCTCCCACAGCCGGGTCAGGTCGTCCCGGGCGTCCAGATAGGAGGCCGCCACCAGCGCCTCGTAAGCGGCGTAGACGGCCCCTACCTCCCGCAGCTTTTGGGCCAGGCCCCGGTCCTCCAGCAGGCCGGCGGCCTCCCCAAGGCCCGTGGGGGCGATGCCGCACATTTTCAACTCGTCCACCGCGGTAAGCATCAGGTCGGTCAGGCGCCCGGCGCGTGCGGCGCTGCGGTAAACGGACAGCCCGTCCTCACAGGCCGCGATGGCGGAGGACATCAGGATCCGCCGCCCCCCGTCGCTGAGCCTGCGCCCCGCCGCGCCCCCCTCCCGGCGGAACACCATCTCCGCCAGCCGGGTAAAGCTGACAATGCTGATGGCGTTGGCCCGCTGGGGCCCGGCCAGCCGGAGCATGGCCTTTTCCGTTTCAAAGCTGTACTGCTCAGGCACCAGCATCATGCAGCGGGTATCGCCGGCCAGGGCTTTAGCCGCCAGCGCCCGGCGCAGGTATTCGGTTTTGCCGCTGCCCGCCCGGCCCAAAACAAATTGCAGCATACGCGCCTCCCCTTACAAAAAACCGGCCCCAAGCGGCCCCGGTTACGTGCCCCGCAGCCACTCCTTCAGCCGTTCGTATAACTCCGTCACTTTCAACTCCACCCGGTAGCGCCCCGGCTCCTCTACCAGCGCCCGCTGGCTTTCCGGCAGGGCTGCCAGAATGTCGCCGCCGGCACCCTCGCCCGCGGCGGGCAGGCACAGCGCCGGGAACACCACGCACCACCAGTTGCGCCCGGCACCCTCCCCCAGCGTGACCCGCAGGGCCCGGTAGCGCCCGGCCGGCAGGGTAAACCCTTCGTAGGCGCGGGTGGGGAAGAACATCTCCGTTACCTGTACCCGCACCGGCTGCCCGGCACCCCGGGCCCGTACGGTTTCCTCTGCTGCCTGCCTGATCCCTTCCAGATGTACGCACACCAGGGCGTTGGCCTCTTCCAGGCTGCCCGCCCCCCGGCACCAGCGGCCGGCTTCTTCCAGTACCGCGTCCCGTACCTGTAGCTTGAGGGCCTGGTCCTCCCGGCTGTCCGAGTTGGCCACCACGTGCAGGCGCAGTATGTTCTCCGGCAGCAGCTCTGTAGCCGCCGCGGCCCGCAGCCAGCCTACACAGGCCGCCAGTACCAGCCCGCAGGCAGCCGCCAGAGGCATCATCCGTTTTGCCCAATTTTTCATTTTCCGTCCCGCCTTTTCCAGTATTTGGGAAAAGTATGGGACGCCCGCCCCCCGCTTATACAGGGCCGGCGGATTTTCAGGGGCCTTGGGCAGGCTTTAGACCCCTTTGCAGGGGCGTACCAGGAACACCTTCCCCAGGTGCTCCATTTTACGCATGGCGGCCCGCGCCTGCTGTTCGGTTTCAAAAATACCGTATACCCCGGAGCCGCTGCCGGTCATCATGGCGCCCAGGGCGCCGTTTTCCAGCATGGCCCGCTTTACGCTGCGCACCTGCCCCATGCGGATGGTTTCGTCAAACCGGTTGGCCAGGCCCTTGGCTACCCGGCGCAGGTTGCCCGCGTTCAGGGCGTCCATCATCCGGGGGGTGGCCTGGGTGCTGGAAAGGGGGTACTGGTCCAGCAGCGCGTAGGCCCGCGGGGTGCTCATACCCGCGGGGGGCTTGCAAATGGCCAGCCAGCAATCCGGCATCATGGGCGCGGGGGATACCTCGGTGCCCGTGCCCGTACAGCGGGCGGCCCCGCCCGCTACGCAAAAGGGCACATCGGCCCCTACCCGCGCCCCTATGGCCATCAACTGCTCTTCGCTCAGCCCCGCCTGATACATCTCGTTCAGGCCGCGCAATACTGCGGCCGCGTCTGCGCTGCCGCCGCCCATGCCCGACCGGGTGGGGATGAATTTGTGGATGTATACATACAGGTCCTCCCGGTGCAGGCCACGATCTGCCAAAAAGAACTTGACCGCCCGGTATACCGTGTTCTTGCTGTCCAGGGGCAGGCTCTCCCGGTTGCACTCCAGGCAGATGCCCTTCTCCTTCCCCGGCATGATCTCCAACTCGTCCCATATGGATACCGTCTGCATCACCGTGTCCAGCAAATGGTACCCGTCCTCCCGCCTTCCCACAACGTCCAGCGTCAGGTTGATCTTTCCAAATGCCTTTACCTTCATCTTCCTCAACTCCCTTCCTCTTGCCGCCGGTTGGGCTTTTGCCTAAGGCCGCCTCCGGCGGGCAGGGAAACTTTTTGAAAAATGTTTCCCTGCACTCTTCAAAAACTTTTGGGGCCGCGCTTTCGGGCGCTGTTATCGGGGGCTTATGCCCGCGTAATCAGGCTGATTTTTATTGCTTTCTTTTTGCCTAAGGCCGCCTCCGGCGGGCAGGGAAACTTTTTGAAAAAAGTTTCCCTGCACTCTTCAAAAACTTTTGGGGCCGCGCTTTCGGGCGCTGTTATTGGGGGCTTATGCCCGCGCAATCAGGCTGATTTTTACTATCTTCTTTTTTCTTATTTTTTGGCGATCACCATTCCGCAACACAATAAAAACGAAAAAATCCGGTACACCGCCTGCGCTCCTCGCGGGAAAGGCAGGCCAGGCTACATCCCCACAGGTGCGCGGAGAGGGGATTCCAAAGGGGCTTTGCTCCTTTGGCAGGGGTGTGGGGACAGCGTCCCCACGGCCTTGGGCTTGGCCTTGGGCTTGGCCTTGGCCGCCTACAGTTCCTGCAAAAAAGCCTGGATGCGTTCCAGTGCCTCGGTGATATGTTTGACCGAATAGCAGTAAGAGATACGCACAAAGCCCTGGCCGCTTTGGCCGAAGGCATCGCCGGGCACCACGGCCACCCGTTTGCCGTAGATCAGTTTTTCGCAGAACTCGGCGGAGGTAAGGCCGGTAGACTTGACCGAGGGGAACACATAAAAGGCCCCTTCCGGCTCAGAGCACTTCAGGCCCATCTGGTTCAGGCCGTCCACAATCAGCCTGCGGCGCATATCATACTGGCTACGCATATAGGCCATGTCCTCGTCGCCGTTTTTCAGGGCCTCTATAGCGGCGTACTGGCTGGTGGTGGGGGCGCTCATAATGGCGAACTGGTGCAGTTTCGTCATCAGCGAAATGATCTCTTTGGGCCCGGCGGCATACCCCAGCCGCCAGCCGGTCATGGAATGGGCCTTGGAAAAGCCATTGACCACCACGGTGCGCCCCTCCATGCCCGGCAGGGAGGAAAAGGTCACGTGCCCCTCTTGGGTATAGGTAAGGGCGGCGTAGATCTCGTCGGAAAGCACCAGCAGGTTGTGGCGCTCCACCACCTTGGCGATCTCCTCCAGTTCCGCCCGGCCCATGACCGCGCCGGTGGGGTTGTTGGGGTAGGGCATGATCAGCAGCTTGGTTTTTTCGGTGATCTTTTCCTCCAACTGCCGGGCGGTCAGCTTAAAGCCGTTTTCCGGCGTGGTTTCAATGACCACCGGCACGCCCCCGGCCATTTGGGTGATGGGCACGTAGCACACAAAGCTGGGCTCCGGTATCAGCACCTCATCCCCGGGGTTGATGAGGCTGCGCACGCACAGGTCTATGGCCTCGGAGCCGCCCACGGTGATGAGCACCTGGCTTTCGGGGGCGTACGCCACCCCATAGTGCCGCCCAAGGAAATTGGCCACCTCCTGCCGCAGTTGGATGAACCCCCGGTTGGGGGTATAGCGGGTGCGCCCCTTTTCCAGCGAGGCAATGCCCGCCTCCCGGATATGCCAGGGGGTGTAAAAGTCCGGCTCGCCTACCGAGAGGGATATCACGTCCTCCATCTCGGTGGCGATGTCAAAAAAACGCCGGATGCCGGAGGGTTTGATCTGTTTTACGGTGAAATTTACCAGTTTATCATACTCAATCACAAAGGTTGCTCCCTCTCTCGTCGATTTCCTCGTACTCGCTTTGGAAGATCACGCCGCCGTCCTTATACTTGGTCAGCACAAAGTGGGTGGCCGTAGACAGCACCCCGTCTATGGTGGCCAGCCGCTTTTGCACAAACATGGCCACGTCCTGCATGGTGCGCCCTGTTACCGTTACGGCCAGGTCGTACCCGCCGGACATCAAATACACGCTCTCCACCTCCGGGAAGTTCATAATGCGCCCGGCAATCTCGTCAAAGCCCGTGTCCTTTTTCGGGGTAATGCGCAACTCGATAAGGGCCGAGGCCTTCTGGCTCTCGGTGCGCTCCCAGTTCACCAGGGCCTGGTACCCCCGGATGACGCCCTCCCGCTCATACCGGGCGATGGCCTTTGCCACCGCCTCCTCGCTTTCGTTCAGCATCACAGCCAACTGTTTGGGGTTCAGTTGGGCGTTGTCCTGCAAAAGTTCCAAAACCTGTTCCATTGCCATATGTTGCGCTCCTCTCCGTTATTCCAGTTGGTTCGATACAAAATGCAGCGTACCCTTCCCCGTTAAGTGCAAGGCAAGCTCCGGCGGGTAAAGCAGTAACTCCCCCCGCCGGACCGCCTCCACCGGTACCCACAAGAACTCTACCGCATCCCGTACCCGCCCGTTTTCGTCAAAACCGTACCGGGGGCCCTCCCAGGGCTCCACATCCAGACTTACCCGGTAGTACAGGGCGATCTGCTGGCAGGGGCCGTTCCAGTTAAAAAACACCTCGCCCACTGCCGCCAATTCGCCGGTTTCCGCCTGTAGCCCCAACTCTTCCCGAAACTCCCGCCGCAGGGCCTCTTCCGCGGTTTCGCCAAAGGCCACATGGCCTCCGGGGATGGCAAGGCCCCCGTCGCCTTTAGCCCGCTGCACCAGCAGCTTGCCGCCCTGCACAGCCAGCCCTGCCACCCGGTAGGAGAACCGGCCCTTTTCCGTATCAAACAAAATATCCATGCAGGCGCCCTTTATGCCAGCGGCAGCAGCACCGGCTGCCGCTTTTCATAGACGGCGAACGCCGAAAAGCCCGCCGCTTGCAGCAGCGCCATGCCCTGGTCAATGCCCTTGCCCAGGTCCTCTGTACAGTGGGCGTCCGAGCCCAGTGTCACCAGCCGGCCGCCCAACGCCCGGTAGCGTTTCAGCAGGCCGGGGCCGGGCATGGTTTCCCCCAACGCCTGCCGCAGGCCGGAGGTATTCACCTCCAGGGCCTTACCTTTGGCGATGAGCGCCAAGAGAACCCGGTCGATTTTCTCCGCGTGCCGCTCCATATCTACCTGTACCCCCTGCGCCCCCTGGATGTACCGCAGCGGGTAGGTCAGGTGCCCCAGGCTGTCGAACCCGCCCCAGGCTATCATTTCCAGCAGGCCGTCCCAATACTCCCCCAACAGGGCGTCTACCTCGCCGGGAGCCATGGCGGCGCAGTCCAGGAAGTAAAAATCCTCCTTGTCCGGCAGGTTGTGCAGCGAGCCGATCACAAAATCATAGGCAAAGCGGCCCACGGCCTCCTGGGCGGCGGGCAGGTCTTGCAGGGGCTGGCCCAACTCCAGGCCCCGGTAAAACCGCAGCCCCTGGGGCGGCCGGGCCTCCTCCATAGCCTGCCAGGCCCTGGCGGCCCGCTGGCGGTATTTATCCTGATACTGGTTGCACTCGCAGTGGTCGGTAAGGGTATAGGCATACAGGCCCAGTTCCTTTGCCCTATCCAGCATAGCCGCTACCGGGTGTTTGCCGTCCGGCGAGCAACTGGAGTGGTTATGGCAGTCGCTGGCGTATTTGTGCTCCATTCTGATCACCTCTTGGGTCTTTAATTGGGTATTAGGGGCTATTATACCATATTTCCCCAGAAAAGGGAAGGGCCTGTAGAAACGGGGATGGCAAAGGGGGCGCCCCTTACGCCAATTCCGCGATGGTCACCCCGTTCTCACCCTCGCCAAAGGCCCCCAGGCGGAACTTTTTCACCTGCTTGCACTGGCGCAGATGCTTTTGCACCGCCGCCCGCAGCACCCCTGTGCCCTTGCCGTGGATGATCGTCACCTGGGGCAGGTTCATCCGCGCGGCCCGGTCGATAAAGGCGTCTACCTCCATCAGGGCCTCGTCCACATTCTGCCCCCGCAGGTCCAGGCTGGTGCTGGCGTCCGGTGCGCTTACGCTTTTGGTTACGGTGCGGCCCCTGGCCTTTTCCGGCTTGCCCTCCCCCAGCAGCCGCAGGTTTTCCACCGTTACCCGGGTCTTGATGATCCCCGCCTGTACCAGCACCTGGCCGTCCCGTGGCTCTTCCAGCACCGTGGCCTTTTTGTCAATGTCAAAAATCTGCACGCTGTCCCCCGGCCGCAGTTTCCGGGGCAGGGTGTATGCCTCGTTGGAGCGCAACTGGTGCACCGGGTCGGCGGCGGTTTCCAAGTCCCGCAGCCCGCCCCGCAGCCGGGCCTTCTGCTCGGCGGAAAGGGCTTTGTTCTGCTGGCGGCGCAGCTCGTCCAGTTCGTTGAGCAGCGCGTCCGCCTGGCGGCGGGTTTTCTGCACGATATTGGCGGCCTCCTGCCTAGCCTGCTCCAGTTCCCGCTTTGCCTGCCGGCCGGCTTCGGCCTGCTTGGCCTGGGCCTCGCGCACGCTGTCCCGCGCCCTTTCCGCGGCCCTTTGGGCGGCGGCCAACTCTTCCTCCAACTTATGGCGCTCCTCCTCCAGCCGGCCCACTACCTGCTCGAAGGCGCTGTCCTCTTTGGAAACCAGCTCCCCTGCCCGGCCGACGATGCGTTCCTCCAGCCCCAGCCGCTTGGAGATGGCGAAGGCGTTGGACTTGCCCGGCACCCCGATGAGCAGCCGGTAGGTGGGCCGCAGGCTCTCCACGTCGAACTCGCAGCAGCCGTTTTCCACACCCTGGGTCTGGATGGCGTAGGCCTTTAACTCGGCGTAGTGGGTGGTACAGGCCAGCCGGGCCCCTTTGGCCCGCAGTTCCTCTATGATCGCCTCGGCCAGGGCCGCGCCCTCTACCGGGTCGGTGCCCGCGCCCAACTCGTCCAGCAGCACCAGGCTCTGGCCGCCGGCCATGCTTAATATGCGGATGATATTGGTCATGTGGGCCGAGAAGGTGGACAGGCTCTGCTCGATGCTCTGCTCATCGCCGATATCCGCCAGAATATGGCGGAATACCGACACCTGGCTCCCTGCCCCGGCGGGGATCATCAGCCCGCACATGGCCATTAAGGTCAGCAGGCCCACGGTTTTCAGGGCCACGGTTTTGCCGCCGGTGTTGGGGCCGGTGATGATCAGCGTGTCAAAATCCCTGCCCAGGCTGATGTCCGTAGGCACCACCTTGTTTTTGTCGATAAGGGGGTGCCGGGCCCCGTGCAGAACCGTGACGCCGTCCTCCCCTACGGTGGGGGCGACGGCCTTCATGCGGTAGGCTACCTGGGCTTTGGCGAAGATCACGTTTAACTCTACCGCCATCTGGTAGCTGTGGATGACCCCGTCCGCAAAGGCCCCGGCCTCGGCGGAAAGTTCCCGCAAAATGCGGTTGATCTCCTCCAATTCCTGGGCTTGCAGCACCCGGATCTCGTTGTTGGCCTCCACCACGCTCATGGGCTCTATAAACACCGTGGCCCCGCTGGCGGAGGTGTCGTGGACCAGGCCCGGCACCTCCCCCCGGTATTCGGCCTTGACGGGCACCACATAGCGCCCGCCCCGCTGGGTGATGATGCTCTCTTGCAGGTGCTTTTGGTGGGCCGCCGCGTGCACCAGCTTGTCCAACTGGTCCCGGGCCCGGGCCGAGGCATTGCGGATCTTCCGCCGGATTGTGGCCAGCGCCGGGGAGGCGGCGTCCGCCATTTCCTCCTCGCTGATAATGGCCGTGAAGATCTTTTCCTCCAGGTATTTGTTGGGCGACAGCACGGAAAACCGGTCGCTTAGCGCCGTTTTCATCCCGGCGGATTTGTCATGCCAGCTTTGCAGCGCCCGTATGGCCCGCAGGGTGCCTGCCACATCCAGCAGTTCCCGCATACCCAGGCTGCCGCCGGCCTGGGCCCGGCGCAGGGGGTTGGAAACGTTCTTCAGGTCCCGGAAACCGGGGCCGCCGAACTTTGCCATCAGCACAAAGGCCGCGTCCGTTTCCTCTAAAAGCCGCTGGGCCTCCCCTGCCGTGCCCGCCGGTTCTATGCCCCGCACAGCCTCCGCCGCGTCTTCGCAGGCGGTTTCCGCCGCCACCATCTCCAGTATCTTGTCCAGTTCCAGCGCTCTATAATTCCTGTTCATTCTGACTCCTTTCGTAGCGGGTCCCACCTTTTGGGACCTTGCCCCCGGATACGGGGGTATTTCCTGTTGGCAAAGGGCCGCAGCCCAGGCACAGGCTGCCGCTTTTCCCTTTCCGGCGCTTGTGCCGGGGTATAAGGCTCCTCTTTAGCAAATCGGCAGCAGGGGGAACTTCTTAAGCCTTTTTTGCCGTTTATTTTCCTAGGGCGTGTTCACATAAGCGTTCGCACACGTTTTTTGGGCAAATTTTTGCCATCTTCTGCGTTAAAAATTTTTGAAGTACGCGAGTACGTCTGCAAATTTCCGCCTTGAATCTGACAAAAATTTACTCCAAAATCCGCATACTCAGCTTATGTGAACACGCCCTAAAACACGGGCAAAACGCCAGCACGGCCCCCTGCAAAGGGCCATGCACCCAAAAGGAATGTATAAAAGCACAAAATTTACCCATAATTTTCACCAATCCGCACAAATCCAATCCCCCAGGACATACCATGGCACAGGCCGGCAGGGCCCTACAGGGCGCAGCTTTTATAGAAAGAGAGCGCTTTGGGCTCCTCCTGGAGGGTTGAGAGGGTGTAGGCCTCGGATGCGGCGGAGAGGGCCTGGAGGGAGGGGCCGGTGAGCCGGAAGGAAAAGACGCGCGCAAAGTCGGCGTAGACGATGTGGCGCATGGCATGGAGGGCGTCCGGGGTGAGGGGGACGGCAGGACGGCTGCCGGGCCGGTGGCAGTTTTCGCATAAAATGCAGCCTTCACTGGGCAAAAAGGCCATTTGGGGGGCCTCGTACGCCCCGCAGCCGGCACAGCCGGTCAGGTCGGGCAGGTAGCCGCAAAGGGACAGCAGGCGTAGCTCTACCGTGGCCTTTAGCTGGGGCTGGGAGCGGCTGCCCTGGCTGAGCAGGTAGAGGGCATTCATCAGCAGGCGCAGGCACTCGCCGGTATGCCCGGTATCCGTTACCAGCAACTCGGCCAACTGGCAGAAGTACATGGCCAGGTATACCGCGCTTACATCGGCCGGGGACCAGGTGAAACGGCGCAGGGGCCGGGCATCATTGACTATGTAATCTCCCCGCCCTTTGGAGATGTCCAGGCGGGAATAGCACATAAGGTCTGTGCCGGCGCTTTTGTTGTCCCGCTTGCCGCTGCGCCGGCGTACAAAGGCCCGTAACAGGCCGTATTCAGCGGTAAGTACCGTGACTTGGCGGTACTTCTCCCCGGCCTCTGTTTCGCGGATGACCAGGCCCTGTGTTTGAAATGTCAACTTGCGGCTCCCCTTCCTGCCGGGCGCTTGCCACGGCGCGTATGTGGGCGTACCGGAGGTAGTCCTCTACCCGGCCGGTTTGTACAAAGCTTTGCCAGGCTTGCCTTTCGTTCACTGCAAACGCCTCCTCACTGCGGTTTTTCGGCGAAAATGCCAAAAAATTTGTAAATTCTACCAGAAAGCTAACCGACTCGACTGGACCACCCTGCCGCGTTTCCGCCGCCTGGGTGCGCCCCCGCCCTGCTTTCCGGCTTGATCTACTAGCAGTATTCACAGCTTTTGCCCCGGCTATGAGTGGGAAAAATATCTTTTATCGACAAATTTCAGCATACTTTTCCCACCAGATGTGCTTGTCCCCCCGTTCTAACTACATATTGTACCTTCTTTTTTGCCCTAACGCAAGCTTTTTTTGCCTTTCGGGGCTCCGCCCCTTAGGAATCCCTGCCACTTTTGAAAAAGTGGACAAAACTTTTTTGCGCGCCTGTTTTGGGCGTGTATAAATATATATGAGGGCGTATTTTTATTCTTTCGGGAGGCGGTTAGGGGTGCGTAACCGCAGGGTATTGGGGGGATCGTGGGGGGATATTCGGGGGTTAGGAGGCAGTTAGGGCGGAGATTTTTTGGGGGGAATGTATTTTTATGTATTTTCGGGCCGGTTCGGCGGGGATTGGACGGGGATATCGCGATTATTATGATAATTTCTATTATTTAAATTAAAAAGAATAGTTATATTCATTATTTTTATGACTTTGATTTTGAGGGGCGGTTATCGTAATTGCTTTTATCATTTAAATTGCGAAGGCTAGGGCTTGTTTGAAAAATCGAAAACGCCGTATTTTTACCCAGAAGCAACCATCTTCTGCGTCGAAAATCCTCGTAATACGCAAGTATTACTTGCGGTTTTCTCCTTGAAGCTGACCGTTTCTGGTCAAAAATCCGTCATTTCCTCTATTTTCAAACAAGCCCTAGTTATCATGATTATTTTTATAGGTTGCACTTGATGCTGTTTATCAATTAAAAAATAAAAAAGAAAAAAAGTAAAACGAGGAAAAGTTTCGATGGCAAAGCCTGGCGGTTGGAGAAAAGGCGTTTTGGCGTGCGCACATAAAAGTTTTGTCCACTTTTTCAAAAGTGGTGGGGATTCCCAAGGGGCAAGGCCCCTTGGGCCGCCGGAGGCAAACCGCCGGAGGCAAACCGCCAGAGGCAAAAGGCAAAAAGCACCTTTTGGCCGGGGCGGGCATAGGATAGGGGTACCAGAGCGAAGGAAAGGGGCATCTGCATGGCGGGTTATCTGGCGTCGGGGATCGACATATCGCAGTTCAACGGGGATGTGGACATAAACGGGCTGCGGGGGAAGGTAGACTTTATCATCATACGCTGCGGGTACGGGAGCGACTATACCTCTCAGGACGACACCCAATACTGGGCGAACGTGCGCAAGTGCCGGGCGGCGGGGATACCCTTTGGGGTATACCTGTACTCGTACGCCAGGAACCGGGAAATGGCGCTGAGCGAGGCCCGGCACACCCTGCGGCTTTTGCAGGGGGTGGAGCCCCTATACGGCGTATGGTACGACCTGGAGGACGCCACGCTGCCCAGCGGCCAGGCGCTGGTGGACAACTGCCTGGCCTACTACGGGGCGCTGAAGGACGCGGGCTTTTACTGCGGGCTGTATGCCTCGCTGAGCTGGATGCGCACCCGGCTGGACAGCCCCCGGCTGGCCGGGATAGACCGGTGGGTGGCCCAGTGGAACGATCAACTGGACTACCCGGGCGCGGGGCTGTGGCAGTACAGCGACCGGGGGGTTATCAACGGGAAAATATTTGACCTGGACCGGGCGTTTCGGGATTACCCGGCCATAATAGGGAAAGGAGATTGGACCGACATGACAAGAGAAGAGGTGCAGCAACTGGCCAGGCAGGAGGCCCAGGCGGTGTACGACCGGAACGAGAAGAAGTACCCCACCTTTGACCAGGTGCCCAAGTGGGCCCGGCAGGCCGTGGAGGACGTGTACCGGGAGCTGGGCTTGGCGGGGTCCGGTGAAACGGTGACGGGGAAAACCCGGATAGACGCCAGCTACAGCTATATACGGGCCCTGTACGTAATAGAACGGGTGCTGCAAAAGCTGGACGGGATGGCGGAAAGCTGAGAACCTGTCCAGCATTGATCCGCACCCATCTTGCCGGCATATTTTCCGCCGTAGGACGCAGCTTTTGCTTGGCAATCGTGGGATTGCCCGCGCGCAATCTACGTCCTCTGACAAAAAATGTCCTCTGACAACAAACCTGTCCGCGCAATCCGTGCACGGCTAGCAGGTTCTAAGGCGGGGCAGGGCCTTTTTGGCCCTGCCCTGTTGCGCCGGCGGGGGTTTTGTGGTATAATCTTCTTTATTCCTGTTGGTTTATATGCTGCCTATTACCACCGAAAGGGGATAAGAAACTATGTGTGGATTTATTGGCTTTACCGGCGACGGGGACCAGGGCGTGTTGCAGGAGATGGCCGGCGCCATTGCCCACCGGGGGCCGGACGACGCCCAGTATTACCAGGACGGGCGGGTATCGCTGGGGTTCCGGCGGCTTTCGATTATTGACCTGGAGGGCGGGCGCCAGCCTATGTGCAACGAGGACGGGTCTAAAGTGCTGGTGTTTAACGGGGAGATATACAACTACCGGGACCTGAAAAAGGACCTGCTGGCCGCCGGGCATACCTTTAAGACCGCGGCGGACAGCGAAGTGTTGCTGCACGGCTATGAGGAGTACGGCCCCGGTATGCTGGACAAGCTGCGGGGGATGTTCGCCTTTGTGATATGGGACAAGGAGAAGGGGGAACTGTTTGGGGCCAGGGACTTTTTTGGCATAAAGCCCCTGTACTATGCCAGCATGGGGGAGAGTTTCCTGTTTGGGTCGGAGATAAAGGGGTTTTTGCCCCACCCGGCCTTTAAGAAGGCGCTGAACCGCCGGGCGCTGGAACATTACCTGAGCTTTCAGTACTCGCCGGGGCCGGAAACCTTTTTTGAGGGGGTGTACAAGCTGCCCCCGGCCCACTACTTTACCTATAAGGACGGGGACATGGCCATTACCCGGTACTGGCTGCCCAAGTTCCAGGCGGACGAGGGCAAGAGCCTGGAAGAGTGGGTGGACGCCATTGAAAAGACCTTTGACGGCAGCGTGGAGGCCCATAAGGTCAGCGACGTGGAGGTGGGGTCCTTTTTGAGCTCGGGGGTGGACTCCAGCTATGTGGCGTGCTCGGCCCATGTGGACAAGACCTTTACCGTGGGCTTTGACAACGGCGAGCGGTATAACGAAACCAGCTACGCCAAGGAGCTTTCGGCGCTGATA
This sequence comes from Acutalibacter caecimuris, assembly GCF_034335085.1. Taxonomy (NCBI): domain Bacteria; kingdom Bacillati; phylum Bacillota; class Clostridia; order Eubacteriales; family Acutalibacteraceae; genus Acutalibacter; species Acutalibacter caecimuris. Next base: position 89,766 of record NZ_JAWXXJ010000008.1, read on the forward strand.
CCGGTGAAGAACATCAGCAAGGTGATTACGCCGGAGGAGTTTTGGGGCAACTTTGGGAAGATACAGTACCATATGGACGAGCCCCTGGCGGACCCCTCGGCGGTGGCCCTGTACTTTGTGTGCAACACCGCCGCCCAGCACCTGAAGGTGGTGCTTTCCGGCGAGGGGGCGGACGAACTGTTTGGGGGGTATAACATCTACCGGGAGCCCCTCTCCATGGCCTGGTATGACCGGATACCCCTGCCTGTGCGGCGGGTCATTGGCAAAATTGCCGGGGCGCTGCCCGCCCGCCGGGGGTTGAACTTTTTGGTGCGCCGGGGCAAGCCTTTGGAGGAGCGGTTTATCGGCAATGCCTATATGTTTACCGAAAAGCAGCGCCGGGCCCTGCTGAAGGACCCGGTGGGCGCGCCCTCACCGGCCCAGATGGTGAAACCTTATTACGATATGGTGCAGGACAAGGACCCGGTGACCAAGATGCAGTTTGTGGACCTGCATATGTGGATGGTGGGGGATATCCTGCTGAAGGCGGACAAGATGAGCATGGCCAACTCCCTGGAGTTGCGGGTGCCGTTTTTGGACAAGGAAGTGATGGCGCTGGCCGGGCGCATACCCATGCGGTACCGGGTGAACAGCGAGAACACCAAATATGCCATGCGCCAGGCCGCTTTGCGGCGGATGCCCGAAAAGTGGGCGGGGAAGAAAAAGCTGGGCTTCCCGGTGCCTACGCGGGTATGGCTGAAAGAGGACGCCTATTACCAGCGGGTGAAGGAGATGTTCACCGGGCCGGAGGCGGAGGCGTTCTTCCACACGGGCAGGCTGGTGAAACTGCTGGACGAGCATAAGGCCGGGAAAGCGGACAACAGCCGGCGGGTGTGGACCGTATACACCTTTTTGGTGTGGTACCGGGAATTTTTTGTGAATCGGTAGGCTGAGGGGGGCGCGGCCAACAGAAGGGTCGGAATGTGGGCCTCCGGCGGCTTAGGGGCTTTGCCCCTAAGAACCCCACCACCTTTGAAAAGGTGGACGAAACTTTTACCATTTGGTTGCCGGAGTCCCGTTTTTAAACTCTTCGTTTTGGGCACACCGCAGACAGCGGGTGTGTCCATAAAGAAGAGTTTATGACGGAATATTGGCCTCTGGCGGTGGAGAGTTGGCGTTGCCAACTCTTGGGTTTCACCTCTAAGAACTCCACCACCTTGCCTCCGGCGGCTTAGGGGCTTTGCCCCTAAGAACCCCACCACCTTTGAAAAGGTGGACGAAACTTTTATTGTTGGCCCGTTTGAAAAGGGCGGGGGCACTGGCTTTGGCGCAGCCAAGGTTGGGCGGCCGTCATGAACCGGCAGGTGGGAAGGCGAAACTTTTATTGTTTTATTTGCCGGAGCCTACTTTTGAAACGTTTTTAAGCGCTTTGCTTGGGACACGCCCAGCAGAGAGGGACCCAACGAGCAGGGAGTGAAATAAAAATTATGGAGAATAACAGGGAACCGATTATAGAGGCCATTGCCGCGGAACTGCATTTGCGGCCCGGACACGTGCAGGCGGTGGCGGACTTGCTGGACGAGGGCAACACGGTGCCGTTTATCGCCCGGTACCGCAAGGAGCAGCACGGCACTATGGACGACCAGACCATACGCACCCTGGCGGACCGGCTGCAATACCTGCGGGGCCTGGAACAGCGCAAGGCCGAGGTGAAGGCCGCCATTGCCCAGCAGGAAAAGCTGACCCCGGAACTGGAGGAGGCCATTGGCCGGGCCGCTACCCTGACCGAGGTGGACGACCTGTACCGGCCCTTTAGGCCCAAGCGCAAGACCAGGGCCAGCATCGCCAGGGAAAAGGGGCTGGAGCCCCTGGCCGCGGCCATATGGGCCGGCAAGGGGCCGGACGGGCGGCCCCTGGGGCTGGAGGAACTGTGCGGGGGGTATATCGACCCGGAAAAGGGGGTGGCCTCTGCCGGGGAGGCCCTGCAAGGGGCCAAGGACATTATCGCCGAGGACCTTTCTGATGAGGCGGACACCCGCAAACGGCTGCGGGAGCGGATGCAGAAAGAGGGCAGCGCCCGGGCCGTGGCCAACACCGAGGAGGACACGGTATACCGGCTGTATTATGACTTTCAGGAGCCGCTGAAACGGTTGCAGGGCCACCAGGTACTGGCCATGGACCGGGGCGAACGGGAGGGCGTGCTGAAGGTAAGCCTGCTGCCCGGAGAGTTTGGCCCCACCCGGCTGATTTTGCAGGGGGTACGGCGGGACCACCCCTTTGGGGCGGTGCTGGAGGAGGTGGCCGGGGACGCCTGGGACAGGCTGATCTTCCCCTCGCTGGAACGGGAGTTGCGGCGGGCCCTGACGGACCAGGCGGCGGAACAGGCCATACACACCTTTGCCCTGAACCTGCGGCCCCTGCTGATGCAGCCCCCGGTAAAGGGCAAGGTGACCCTGGGCTTTGACCCGGCCTACCGCACCGGCTGCAAGCTGGCTGTGGTGGACGGCAACGGCAAGGTGCTGGAAACGGCGGTGATCTACCCCACCAAGCCCCACAACAAGGTGGAGGAGGGCAAGCGGGTACTGCGCCGGCTGTGCGACACCCACCACATCCGGTGTATTGCCATTGGCAACGGTACGGCGGGCAGGGAGTCGGAGATATTCGTCAGCGAATTTATCAAGGAGTACGGCGGGGATGTGTCCTATATGGTGGTCAGCGAGGCTGGGGCCTCGGTGTACTCGGCCTCGAAACTGGGGGCGGAGGAGTTCCCGGACTTTGACGTGAGTTTGCGCTCGGCGGTGTCCATTGCCCGGCGCTTGCAGGACCCTTTGGCCGAACTGGTGAAGATAGACCCCAAGGCCATTGGGGTGGGGCAGTATCAGCATGATATGCCCCAGGCCAGGCTTTCGGAGGCTTTGGACGGGGTGGTGGAGGACTGCGTAAACGCCGTGGGCGTGGACCTGAATACGGCCTCGCCGGCCCTTTTGCGGCGGGTGGCGGGCATAAGCCCCACCGTGGCGAAGAACGTGGCCGCCTACCGGGAGGAAAACGGCAGCTTTACCACCCGCCGGGAACTGCTGAAGGTGCCCAAGCTGGGGCCCAAAGCCTTTGAGCAGTGCGCGGGCTTTTTGCGGGTGCCGGAGAGCCAGAAGGTGCTGGACCGCACGGCCGTGCACCCGGAGTCTTATAAGGCGGCGGAAAAGCTGCTGGAATTGTGCGGCTATGCCCTGGAGGATGTGGGCACACCCGGCGCGCTGGGGGATTTGGACGCGCGGCTGAAGGCCCTGGGCCCGGAAAAGGCCGCCGCGGCCTGCGGCGTGGGCCTGCCTACCCTGCGGGATATTGCCGCCGAACTGCAAAAGCCCGGCCGGGACCCCAGGGACGAACTGCCCCCGCCTATGCTGCGCACGGACGTGATGGACATCAGCGACCTGGCGCCGGGGATGAAGATTACCGGCACCGTGCGCAATGTGGTGGACTTTGGCGCTTTTGTGGACATTGGCGTGCACCAGGACGGGCTGGTGCATATCTCCCAACTGAGCAACCGTTTCGTCCGCGACCCTAACCAGGTGGTTAAGGTGGGCGACGTGGTGGAGGTTACGGTGATGGAAGTGGATGAGAAGAAAAAACGGATCGCCCTCTCTATGCGTGCACCGCAATCCCCTTGAGTGCTTTCCAGGGGCAGAGCCCCTGACCCCGCTGGGGGCTCTGCCCCCAGACCCCTGCCAGGAGCTCTGCCCCTGTACCCTGCTGGGGGCGCTGCCCCCAGGCCCCTGCCAAAGGGGCACAGCCCCTTTGGAATCCTATAGGGGGCCTTGGGGACGCTTACTGTTTATTGGGGGTGCAAACCCCTGTTGGGTTGTGCGGGGACTGGATCTTTTTTGTTTTTTGAAGGGCCGGGATGGGGGGCGTCATGGAAATTGGGGGGCGTGCGGATGGCGCTGGCTTATTTTTGTGGGCTCGACTGGGCCGAGGGGAACACCTGGAGCGGGCAAGAGATCAAAAAATAAAACTAGGGCTTGTTTGAAAAATCGAAAACGCCGTCTTTTTACCCAGAAGCAGCCATCTCCTGCGTCGAAAATCCTCGTAATACGCAAGTATTCCTTGCGGTTTTCTCCTTGAAGCTGACCGCTTCTGGTCAAAAATCCGTCATTTCCTCTATTTTCAAACAAGCCCTAAAAAAAGAAAAAATTTTTAAGTATACTGTTTGACCCTCGCGGGCGGGGACCTTGGGGGACAGGGCCGGGGGTGCGCGGCGGCGGGAGTCTAGAGGGGCTGGGCCCCTCTGGCAGGGATTCTTAAGGGGCGGCGCCCCTTAAGGCAGGTAGCGCCGGTGGGGGCACCGTAGGTGGGCGAGGGGCTGAAATAAAAAGGAAAAAGATTTTAAGTTATGGTGTTTGGCCCTCGCGGGTAGGGGGCCTTGGGGGACAGGGCCGGGGGTGCGCGGCGGTGGGAGTCTAGAGGGGCTGGGCCCCTCTGGCAGGGATTCTTAAGGGGCGGCGCCCCTTAAGGCAGGTAGCGCCGGTGGGGGCACCGTAGGTGGGCGAGGGGCTGAAATAAAAAAAGAATAAAGATTTTAAGTTATGCTGTTTGGCCCTCGCGGGTAGGGGGCCTTGGGGGGACAGGGCCGGGGGTGCGCGGCGGCGGGAGTACAGAGGGGCTGGGCCCCTCTGGCAGGGATTCTTAAGGGGCGGCGCCCCTTAAGGAAGGCTGGGCCGGTGGGGGCACCGTAGGTGGGCAAGGGACTGAAATTAAAAAAGAAAAAAGATTTTAAGTTATGCTGTTTGGCCCTCGCGGGTAGGGGGCCTTGGGGGACAGGGCCGGGGGTGCGCGGCGGTGGGAGTCCAGAGGGGCTGGGCCCCTCTGGCAGGGATTCTTAAGGGGCGGCGCCCCTTAAGGCAGGCTGGGCCGGAAGGTGGCAGCAAAGCAGCAGGCGCATTTATGGAGAAAGGAGTACATATGCCGGATACAAGCAAGACGGAACTTTTTGAGCGGATGCCTATACGCAAGGCAGTGATGACGCTGGCGATACCTACTATATTGAGCTCGCTGGTGATGGTGCTGTACCACTTGGCGGACACGTACTTTGTGGGGATGCTGGACGACCCGGTACAGAATGCGGCGTTGACCCTTTCGGGGCCCATGCTGCTGGCTTTTAACGCGGTGAACAACCTGTTTGGGGTGGGGACTTCCAGCATGATGAGCCGGGCCCTGGGCAGCAAGGACTATGACACGGTATACCGCAGCTCGGCCTTTGGGTTTTATGGGTCGCTGCTGTTTGGGGTGCTGTTTTCGGTGGGGTTTACCTGTTTCCGTATGCCCCTATTGACGGCGCTGGGCACGGATGCGTCTACCCTTTCCGCCACCAGCGACTACCTACTGTGGACGGTGACTTTTGGCGCCAGCCCGGCCATTTTGAACGTGGTGCTGGCCTACCTGGTGCGCTCGGAGGGGGCGGCGCTGCACGCCAGCATCGGCACCATGAGCGGGTGTTTCCTCAACATTATACTGGACCCCATCTTTATTTTGCCCTGGGGGCTGGGCCTGGGCGCCGCGGGGGCGGGGCTGGCCACGTTCCTCTCGAACTGCTTTGCCTGCGGGTACTTTTTTGTGCTGCTGTTTGTGCGCAGGGGCAAAACCTATGTGTGCGTGAACCCGGCTATGGTTCGGTGGCGGCGGGCCATTGTGCTGGGTATTTTCGGGGTGGGCATACCGGCCTCCATACAGAACCTGCTGAACGTGACCGGGCGCATGGTGCTGAACAACTTTACCGCCGGCTACGGCCCCGACGCGGTGGCCGCCATGGGCATTGCCACCACCATCAGTTCGGTTTCCATGCAGATTGCGCTGGGGGGCTCCCAGGGGATCATGCCGCTGATCAGCTACAACTATGCCAGCGGCAACACCCCCCGGATGAAGAGCACGATCGGCTTTTTGATGAAGCTTGCCATGGCCTTTATGGCGGTAGCCACGGCGGCCATGTTCTTTGGGGCCAGGTGGTTTACGCTGCTGTTCATCCAGAACGAGTCGGTTGTTACCTATGGGGCGGCCTTTTTGCAGGGGCTTTGCCTGGCGCAGCCCTTCCTGTGCATTGACTTTATTGCGGTGGGCGTGTTCCAGTCCTGCGGCATGGGCAGGAAGGCCCTGGTGTTTGCGGTGCTGCGGAAGATCATTTTGGAGATACCGGCCCTGATCTTGCTGGACAGGCTGTTCCCGCCCTATGGGCTGGCCTACTCGCAACTGGTGGCGGAGTTTATTTTGGCTGTGGTGGCGGTGGTGATTCTGGTGCGGCTGTTCCGGCAACTGGAAAAGAGGCCCCTGCCTTTGGGGAGGGCCCTATGAGCTTTCGGGACGAAGTGTTTGCCACCGTGGGGCGCATCCCCGCCGGGCGGGTGGCCACCTACGGGCAGATTGCCCTGCTGTGCGGCAGGCCCAGGGCCGCCCGGATTGTGGGGGCGGCGATGCTCCATGCCCCCGGCGGGCTGCCCTGCCACCGGGTCATCTACCGTGACGGCACCCTTTGCTGCGACCAGGCCTTTGGCGGGAAAGCCATCCAGCGGAATATGCTGGAGGCGGAGGGCGTGCCCTTTCTGCCTGACGGCCGCGTGGACTTGCGGGCCGCCCTTTGGGAGGGTTAGGGCTGCGGGGCGGCTGCTGGGTCTATACGGGATTTTTGCCTCCGGCGGGGGCTTTGATTCTCGGCTGCCGCCTCGGCCGGCGACGGACAATCGCCACCGGCGATTGTCGCCCCCTAAAAACCCCACCACCTTTGAAAAGGGCGAGGGTCGCCAGTGGCGGCCGTCACGAGCCGACCGAACCGGCAGGTGAGACGACGAAACTTTTATTGTTTGCCCGTTTGAAAAGGGCGAGGGCCGCCGGCTACTTGGCACAGCCAAGTAGAGCGGCCGTCACGATCCGGCCGAACCGGCAGGTGAGAAAACGAAACTTTTATTGATTCGTTCGCCGGAGTTTCACTTTTTCGTTCTTTATTTTGGACGCGCCCTTTTCCCCTGCAAAGGGGGAAGGGGCTTTTTTTGGAGGTAGAGGCAAAAACGTGGGGGTGGGTTGGGGATTTGCCTCTTGCTAAATGGGGGCGGGTAGGTTATACTATACATAAAAGGTACTTTTTTCCATCCATAATCATACAGAAAGGTGGAACCCCCATGAAAGCAAAAACTTTTGACCCACAAGCCTACGGGGCGGCGGCGCGGGCCGCTGCCTGCGAGGGCGCTGTCCTGCTGCGCAACGAGGCGGGCGTTTTGCCCTTTGCCCCCGGCGCGAAGGTGGCCGTGTTCGGCCGCAGCCAGTTCAACTACTACAAGTCCGGCACCGGTTCGGGCGGGCTGGTGAACACCGGGCACGTGCCCACCATCACCGAGGCGCTGGAGCAGGGCGGCCGGGTAGAGGTGGACCAGGAACTGAAGGCCGTGTACGAGGCGTGGCTACAGGACCACCCCTTTGACGTAGGGCAGGGCTGGGCCGCCGAGCCCTGGTACCAGGAGGAAATGCCCCTGGACGAAACCCTGGTGGGAAAATACAGCGAAAAAAACGACGCGGCGCTGGTGATCATCGGCCGGACTGCCGGGGAGGATAAGGATAACTCGGACGCGGAGGGCAGCTACCTGCTGGCCGCCGCGGAGCGCCGGATGCTGGCGCTGGCCTGCGGGGCTTTCCGGCAGGTGGCCGTGGTGCTGAACACGGGGAGCATCCTGGACATGAAATGGGTGGAGGAATACCGCCCGGGGGCCGTGATGCTGACCTGGCAGGGCGGGCAGGAAGGCGGCCTGGCCGTGGCCGACCTGCTTACCGGGCAGGTGACGCCCTCTGGTAAGCTTTCGGACACCATTGCCAGGGATATTGGCGACTACCCGGCTGCCGGGAACTACGGCAGCGAGAGCCGGAACGTGTACAGCGAGGATATTTACGTGGGCTACCGCTACTTTGAAACCTTTGCCCCGGACAAGGTGCTGTACCCCTTCGGCTTTGGGCTGAGCTACACCCAGTTTGCGGTGGAGCCCGCCCCGGTGCAGTATGACGGGCTGTTCCGGTTCTCTGCCAAAGTGGCCAATACCGGCGGCGTGCCCGGCCGGGAAGTGGTGCAACTGTACTGCGCGGCCCCCCAGGGCCGGCTGGGCAAGCCCGCCCGGAGCCTGTGCGCCTTTGCCAAGACCCCCTTGCTGGCGCCGGGGGAAGAGGCCACGGTGGAGATGACCTTTTCGGTAGACCTGCTGGCCTCTTACGACGACAGCGGGGTTACGGGGCATAAGTCCGCCTGGGTGGTGGAGGCAGGGGAGTACGCCTTCTTTGCCGGGACGGACGTGCGCAGCGCCCGGCCGGTGGGCCGCGTGGCCCTGGAGGCCCAGGTGCTGGAGCAACTGGAGGAGGCCTGCGCGCCGGTTACGCCCTTTGAGCGCCTGCGGCCGGGGGCGGCGGAAAACGGCGTATACGCCCCGGCCTATGAGCCCGCTCCCCTGGGTACGGTGGACCCCATGGCCCGCCGGGCTGCCCACATGGCGCCTGCCTATCCCCAAACCGGCGATAAGGGCTGGAAACTGGGGGATGTGGCCGACGGCAAGGTGGATATGGCGGCGTTTATCGCCCAGCTTTCGGATGAGGATTTGTGCTGCGTGGTGCGGGGCGAGGGGATGTGCTCGCCCAAAGTGACCCCCGGCACCGCCGGGGCCTTTGGCGGGGTGACGCAGCGGCTGGTGGATATGGGCATACCCACCGGCTGCTGCGCCGACGGGCCCAGCGGCATCCGCATGGACTGCGGCACCTGGGCGTTCTCCATGCCCAGCGGCACCTGCCAGGCCTGCACCTTTGACACCCAACTGGTGGGCGAGCTGTACGAGTACGCCGGCCTGGAGCTTCGCAAAAACAAGGTGGACACGTTGCTGGGGCCGGGCATCAACCTGCACAGGCACCCGCTGAACGGGCGGAACTTTGAGTATTTCTCGGAGGACCCCTTGCTGACCGGGCGCATGGCCGCCGCCCAACTGAACGCCATGCAGAAGTACGGGGTGACGGGCACCATTAAGCACTTTGCCTGCAACAGCCAGGAGTTCCACCGGCATGACGTGGAGGCGGTGGTTTCGGAACGGGCCCTGCGGGAATTGTACCTGCGTTGCTTTGAGATTGCCGTGAAAGCCGGGAAGGCACGCTCGATTATGACCAGCTATAACCCGGTGAACGGGTTCTGGTCGGCCAGCAACTACGACCTGCTGACCACCGTACTGCGGGACCAGTGGGGCTTTGAGGGACAGGTGATGACCGACTGGTGGGCACGGTGCAACGACCAGGGGCAGCCCGGCGAACGCACCAACCTGGCCGCTATGGCCAGGGCCCAGAACGACCTGTATATGGTGACCGCCAACGCCCAGGAGAACCCGGACAACCTGGCCGCCGCTTTGGCCCAGGGCAGCCTGAGCCGGGGGGATTTGCAACGCTGCGCCGGGAATATCTGCCGGTTTTTGATGCAATCCCCCGCCCTGGCCCGGCTGCGGGGACAGGAGAGCCAACTGGACCGGGACCTGGCCTGCGCCCCCTCTTTTGACGACGGCAGCGCGGCACAGATCCACTTTGTGGAGGCCGACCGGGAGGGCTTTGCCCAACTGGACACCGGGCTTATCGGCCTGCATAAGGGGGATAATACCCGGTTCGGGATGTCCGTAAAGCGGCAGGGGCTGTATACCCTGCGTTTGGTGCTGCGCAGCACGGACAGCAACGACGTCAGCCAGCTTCCCCTTTCTGTGTTCCAGGACCATAGCCTGCTGGGGACCATCACCCTGACCGGCGCCCAGCGGGACTGGCAGACCGTGGAACTGGACGTGATGGGTTTCTCCGCCAACTTCTACCTGCGTTTCTTCGCCGCCCAAACCGGCCTGGAACTCCAGTCCTGTACCTTCCACTTTAAAATGGGCCTGGAGGATCTGATGAAAAACCGGGAGGCTACCGGGGAGTAAGCCGGCGCTTGTTTAAGCCATTTGGCCCCGCAAGGGGCGCTGCCCTGGCGGCATAGGGGGCTTTTTGGGGGCTGCTCGCCCCCAAACCCCTCGCCAGCGCTGGGGCCGCGCTGGACCGGCCTTGTGGGCCCCCTATGGGGGGTATCAGGAAAATAAAGAGCAGTGCCCTTGGGACGTTTTGGGGGGACTGCTTTTTTATTTTGAAGGGCGGGTTTGTTGTGGTTTTTGGGTGGAGAGCACGGCGGGAATGTTTTATTTTAGGGGGGAGGGGAATTTAAATAAAAAAATGAAAAAAGAAAAAGCAGTACCTTTTGACGCTGGAGGGACTGCTTTTTTATTATTTTAGGAAGGCTAAAGGCCGGGCCACAGGCGGGTCCAGGGACGCAGTTCCTGGCGGGGTGCAGGGGCAAGGGTCGCCAGTGGCGACCGTTCCGAGCCGACCGAGCCGGCAGGCGAGAACGGGCCCCTGCCCGCCAGAGGTAAAGGGGAGAGAGGCAAAAAAGGGGGCGGGCGTCAGGGGGTAGAGCGGTGCTCCAGGGAGGAGAGGAAGGGGGACTTTTTGGGGCCGAAACCGCTGACGAACACGCCGTCGCGAGCGCGGGTCATGGCCACGTAGAGCAGGCATTTGTCGGCCTTACGGGCGGCTTTGGCCCGTTCGGTTTCATTGCTCAGGGGGTAATGGGGCAGGGTGCCGTCGTTAACGGCGGCCAGGAACATATACTGGAACTCCAGCCCCTTTACCCGGTGCATGGTGGCGATGCGCAAGCCGTCCTGGCCGGTTTCGTCCAGGCCTGTTTTTTTGACCTCGAACACCTTGCCGAGCTGTTCGGCCAGCTTTTTCTTATACTTTTGCACCAGGGCATTGGTGGGGGCTGTCAGGCAGACATTGCGCAGGGGCACGCCCTGGGCCCGGAGTTTTTCCAACTCGCCCAGAATCCATTCCATCTCCTGGGCCTCGTTTTGGGCATGACGCACCTGCACCACGCCTTTTGCCAGGGGGGAGTAGTAGGCCCGTGCGCTGTCGTCCAGGCCGCCGTCCATATTGTCAAAAAGCTCGTCCTCCAGCAGGCAGGAGGCGGCCCGGCGCACGTTCTCGCGGGTACGGTAGTTCATGCGCAGCACAAAGCTGCGGCTGCCGGGCACGTGGATGCCGCACTGGGACAGCACCGGCCTGTTGCCGTAAATGCGCTGGCGCACATCCCCCACCAGAAACAGGTCATCCGGGTGCGCCGGCCCGGCCAGCGCCCGGATCAGGCGCAGGTCCCAGCCGGAGAAGTCCTGGACTTCATCGACCACCACGTGCTTATAGAGGCCCGCCGGGGGGAGCTGCTCCACGCAGCGGCGCAGGGCGCTGTTGCGGTCAAAGGTGTTCCGGGTTTCCAGCAGTTTTTGGTATTCGGTAAACACCGGCCAGGCCCGCTCCCTTTCCTGGCGGTAAAGGGGGGCGCCCCGCTGGTGGCGGGCCACTTGCAGGTACTCTTCCTGGGTGAGGAACGCCCCCTTGGCTACCACCTGCTCCCACTCCTCCCGGTACCAGGTAGGGGTTTCCGGGTAGGGGTCTTTGGCCTGGCTGGCGGCCTGCTGCCAAAGGGGCTCCAGTTCCGCGGGGTTGTAGAGGATCTTCCCGCCGGTGGCCCGGAGCAGTTCGCCGGCTTTTTTGTCGATATGGCAAACCTCCACCCCCCGTGGCAGGGCCCCGCCGTTTAGCAGTTTGAGGCTTTGCTCGATATCCTGGGCCAGGTTCTCGGTAAAGGTGGTGAAGAGCAGCTTTTCCCCGTTGCCCAGCCCTTTGGCCAGGCAGATGGCCCGGTATATGGCGGTAACGGTTTTGCCTGTGCCCGCGCCGCCGGACACCCGCACGGGGCCGTCGTAGCCGGTGGACTCAACGCCGCCCCGGACCAGGCGGGCCTCGGCCAGCCGCTGCTGGGCCGGGTGCAGGAAGGTGCGCCACTCTTCCAGGCGGCCTTCTTGCAGGATTTTGGCCAACTGCTCGTGGCCGCTGCGCACCAGGGAGGGGGCCTCCTGGAAGGCGGGCTGCCCGTTTTGGCCGGTTTGCCCGGCTTGGCCGGCCGGCAGTGTTTGAGTTTTTTCGTACTCCCGGATCAGCTCGATGGCGGTGGCGCTGCCGGTGCTCAGGGTAAAGAGCCGGTCGCAGAGGCTGTCCTCCAACTGGCCGGAAACCTCGTCGATAAACTGCTCCATGTCCTTCAGGGCGCGCAGGCAGCCGATCTTGTCCTCGGGCACGCCCATGCGGTACAGTTGCACGTCGCTGGCGCCCTCCTGGGGGAAGGGGCGGGCGTCCGCCACGGCCCCGCCGGGGGCCTCTTCCTCCAGAAGGGCCTGGAGCAGGGCGGCTACCTCTGCCGGGCTGGCGGCCCCTACGGCCGCGGTGGGGTCGGCACGGGCCAGCAACTGCCTGCCGTTGTTGTTGACCTCGCCGTACATATCGTCATGCTTGCCGGCGGCCAGGAAGTAGTAGGCGCCTTCCCGCTGGGCCAGGATGATACGGGGGCCCTGCCGGACGCGGATGGACATAAGCCGGCCGGCATCCCCTCTGGCGCTTTTCAGGATCTCCGGGCGCAGGCCCTTGTCGGAGGGGTCTGTGATGCGGGCGGGGTTTTCCAGACACTCCTTCAGGGTATCCAAGGTGGCCCCTTGCAGGGCTTTATCCATACCGCAGAGGGTTTTGATAAACCCGGCGGTCAGCATAAACTCGATCTTCATGCCTGTTCCTCCTTTGCTTTATGGGGGGCATCCCTTTTTGTTTCGATTTATTCTACCAGTATACCACAGGAAACGGGGGGGCGCAACTTTTTTCGCCCCTGGGGCAGAGGGGCGGTTTGGGGGATTTTTTATTTACCCCCTACCCAGGGGGGCGGGGATTGTGGTATAATGTAGAAAACACCCTTTGCGGGGCCCCGGCGGCCCGGAAGGGTACCATGCCAAAATAAAGGAGATTTCCCCTATGTTACAGGATTTGCAGGAATATGCCCTGTCGGCGGTGCCCCACCTGAAGGTGCTGGGCCGCACCAACGGCTCGCTGGCGCCGCTGACGCTGTTCTGGACGGGCAGCGCTTTGGAGGTGAACGTCCGGGCGGCCGGGCTGTGGGCGGAGGTGGAGGCGGATTTTTCCCAACTGGAGCAGTGGGCCGCGGTTACGGTGAACGGCCAGGTAATCAGCCGGTTCCCCCTGCCCGCCGGGCGGCACTGGCTGTGCCTGTTTAGGGGGATGGACCCCGCAAAGGCCAAGAGCGTCCGCTTGGTGAAAGAGGTACAGGCCATGCCGGGGGACCCCCAGGCCAGGTTGCAGGTGCACGCCCTGCGCACCGACGGCAGTTTCCTGCCGGTAGAGGCGCGGGGCCGCAGGCTGGAATTTATCGGCGACAGCATTACTTCCGGCGAGGGGCTGGTGGGGGCCCAGGAAGAGCAGGACTGGATCCCCCTGTTTTTCTCGGCGGTATACGGGTTCCCCATGCTGGCTGCCGGCCTGTGCGGGGCGGACTACCGGGTGGTTTCCCAAAGCGGCTGGGGGGTGCGCAGTAGCTGGGACAACAACCCCCACTGCACCCTGCCCGGCGTGTACGACCGGGTGTGCGGCCCCCTTACCGGCCAGGCCAACCAGGACCTGGGCGCCCAGGCCCCCTATGACTTTGCCGCCTGGCAGCCGGACGCGGTGGTTATCAACCTGGGCACCAATGACGGCGGCGCGGTGCGCCAGCCCCCCTGGCAGGATCCGGCTACCGGGGCGTGCTTTCAGCAGGAGGGCAACCGGGCCGGGCGGGCCGCCTTTACCGGCGCGGCCGTGGCCTTTTTGAAACAACTGCGGGCGCGCAACCCCGGCGCTTTCCTGCTGTGGGCCTACGGTATGCTGGGGCGGGAGATGGCCGGGGCCATCCGGGAGGCCGTGGCGGCGTACCGGCGGGAAACCGGCGACCTGCGGGCGGATTTTCTGCTGCTGCCGGACACCGGCCGGGACTTGATGGGCTCCCGCGGCCACCCGGGCAGGAAAGCCCACGCCCAAGCGGCCCAGATACTGGCCGATTACCTGGAAACCGTGTGGGAGGCGTAAGGGATGTACCACTTTTTTGCCATGCTGTCCCGGATGAAGTACATCAGCCGCTGGGGGCTGATGCGCAACACCCGCAGCGAGAACCTGTGCGAACACAGCCTGGAAACCGCCCTGGTGGCCCATGCCCTGGCGGTGATTGGCAACCGGCGCTTTGGCCGGCAGTATGACCCCCAGCGGGCCGCTACCCTGGCGCTGCTCCACGATGCATCGGAGATTATTACCGGGGATATGCCTACGCCGGTCAAGTACCACTCGGAGGAGATACGGCGGGCCTATGCCGAGGTGGAGCAACTGGCGGTGGACCGGCTGGTGGCCATGCTACCGGAGGACCTGCGCCCCGCCTACCGGGAGCTGATGTCCATGAGCGCCCCGGAGGACCGGCAGCTACTGCCCCTGGTCAAGGCTGCGGACCGGATCTCCGCGGTGATCAAGTGCATGGAGGAGCGGCTTAGCGGCAACCAGGATTTCCGGGAGGCCGAGCGCGCCACCTTGAAGGCCCTGGAGGAAATGGGCCTGCCGGAGGCCGACTGCTTTGTGCGGGAGTTTTTGCCCAGCTACGGGCTGACCCTGGACGAGCAGAACTATTCCTCTACCGCGGGGGTAAAAATGGCGGAGAGCGCCCAAATGTTCTTTTCCAGCGCCCTGTAGGGCTTGCCGTAAACAAGCGGGGGTACCCGCTTCGGGAGGGCCCGCTTTTTGCCCGGCATATTTTTATTATTCTGTATGGTAAGGAGTTTCCCATGGAGATCGCCCATATCCACCTTCCCTCCCCTGTGGCGTTGGCCCCTATGGCCGGGGTTACGGACGCGGCTTTCCGGCAGGTTTGCAGCCGCTATGGCGCGACCTATACGGTCAGCGAGATGATCAGCGCCAAGGCGATGGAGTATAACGACAAAAAAACCGCCCAACTGGCGGACCTTTCCCACGACGAGGGGCCGGTGTTTTTGCAGATTTTCGGCAGCGAGCCCGCCTGCATGGCCGCCGCCGCCCGGAAACTGGCCCGCTTGGCCCCCGCGGGTATTGACATCAACATGGGCTGCCCCATGCCGAAGATCACCGGCGGCGGCGCGGGCAGCGCCCTGATGAAAGACCCGGCCCTTTGCGGGGAGATTGTGGCCGCGGTGAAGGAGGCCTGCGGCCTGCCTGTTACCGTGAAACTGCGGGCCGGCTGGGACGCCGCCCATATCAACGCCCCGGCGGTGGCCAAAGCCTGCGAGGCCGCCGGGGCGGACGGGGTGTGCGTACACGCCCGCACCCGGGCGCAACTGTACCAGGGCCAGGCGGATTGGGCCGTCATCCGGCAGGTGAAGGAGGCGGTGGGCATACCGGTCATCGGCAACGGCGACGTGACCGGCCCCCACTCCGCCGCGGCCCTGCTGGCCGCCACCGGCTGCGACCTGGTCATGGTGGGCCGGGGCGCTTTGGGCAACCCCTGGGTGTTTGCAGAGATCAACGCCTACCTGGGGGAGGACTGCCGGCTGCTGCCCCCGCCCTCCCCGGCCCAGCGGCTGCTGGCCATGCGCCGGCATATCGGGCTGATGTGCAGCTATAAGGGCGAGGCCAGGGCCATGCGGGAGGCCCGCAAGCACGCGGGCTGGTACCTGAAGGGCCTGCGGGGCGCGGCCCAGCTTAGGCGGCTGGCCAGCGAACTGGACAGCCTTGCGGGCCTGGACGGGCTGATCGAGGAGGCCCTTCGCCTGGGGGAGCCCACCCGGTAGCGCCCCAAAAGAGCCCCCGGCCCGAAAGGGGCCGGGGGCTCTGCCGTGCCCGGACGGGGTCAGGGCCGGGGCGGGGCGCCCCCTGCCTTGGACAGGCGGAAGATGGCGCCCTTTTTGCCGGACACCAGAATGTCCCAGCGGCCGGACAGGGACAGGGCCGGGGTACCCGCCAGGGCGGCGGCCAGTTCCCGCTTGGCCGCGGTGAGCACCACGGCCCGGCCCCCCGGCTTGAGGGCCCCGGCAAACGCGGCCAGCATCAGCCGGTAAAATTCCCCCAGCTCCATGCCCACGTCCCCGTACAGCCCCCAGGGCGGGTCGGTGATGATGGCGTCCAGGGCCCCGTGCCCCAAAGTTTCCGGAAGGCGCAGGGCGTCCTGCCGGGCGACGGTGACGCCCTTGTACTTTTGCAGTTTTTGCCGGGCGGCCTCCAGGGGCCCGGTGGCCAGGTCGCCGGCGTACAGGCTGGCGTAGGGGAACCGGGCGCAGCGCTGGGCCGGGATGGCCCCGTAGCCGCAAAAGGGGTCCGCCACCCGGTCGGTGGGGCGGGGGTCCGTCAGCCAGCACAGCATATAGGCAAGCTCCGGGTGCAGTTCGCCGGGGTGCAGCAGCTTGTCATAGGCCCGGTGGCGGGTCAGGCGGCGCAGCAGGTAGGCCCGGCCGTCGTCCCGGACCAGGGCCCAGAACTCCCAGTCCGGCAGGCTGCGGTCCAGCCGGAGGCCGGTTTCGGCGGCTAACTTTTTCTCGGCGGCCTCTTTGGCCGGGCGGGACACCCCCACCAACTGGTTTTTGCAGGAAACCACCAGCCGGAAGCTGCGGCCCTTCCCCTCCTCCGGCCGGGCGGCGGGCCAGTCTGCCCGGGCGCTGGGCAGGGCCCGCAGGAACTTTTCCAGCCCGGCTTTGGTGGGGGCGGCGGGCGCGGACCAAATCACCCGGAAAAGGTTGTTGAAACAGGGCAGGCTGAGCCGACGGTAGGGCTGGCCGGCCTCAAACTCCACCGCGCCAGGGGACAGCGCCCGGACAGAACCCCCCGGCAGCCCCTGCCGGAGGATGGCCGCCACGATCTCCTCTGTGCCGGCGATAAAGGCGCCAAAATAGCGGTACATCACCAAAACGACCCCCTATCCCGCAAACCCAGGGTAAAAAAACCGGATGGGCTTGCTTTTTTTTTAAATTCGTATATAATAGAACTGTCACCCGGCCCGCTGCCCGGCTGTTTTGTGCGGTATGCCGGGGTACGGGGAAAGGAGCCTGCGCGCCGTGAAAAAGATCCAGGAATCTGCGGAAAACTACCTTGAAACCATCTTGATCCTCCACCAGCGTACCGGGGCGGTGCGCTCCATTGACATTGCCGCCGAGATGGAGTTCAGCAAGCCCAGCGTCAGCGTGGCCATGAAACACCTGCGGGAGCGCAACTGCATTGTGGTGGACCCGGAGGGGTTCATCACCCTGACGGAGGAGGGCAGGCGGATTGCCGAAAGCGTGTACGAGCGGCATTTGCTGTTCACCCGCTGGCTGACCAGCCTGGGCGTGCCCCCTCAACTGGCCGCCGAGGACGCCTGCCGGATGGAGCACGTGGTCAGCGAGGACACGTTCCGGGCCATACAAAGGCACGTGGACGGGGGCTGACTGTTGCCATTATACCCTTTTGCCCGCCGGATTGCAAGCCAAGGGGCGGGTTTTTTAACCTGGGATACCCAGAGGGTTTCTGTTTTTATAAAATTATTCTTAGGAGGTTATCGATTTGAAGAAGGTTCTTTCCATTGTACTGGCCCTTTGTATGCTGCTGGCCGTGGTGCCGGTAGGGGCCCTGGCCGCCGGGGAAGCCCCCAGCCAGGAGGAGGCCCGGTCGCGGATTATGGCGCTGGAGGGCCAGTACCCCACCGGCACGCCCTGGTCCAATGCCGATTCTTACCAGGCCAAGGGCCTGTGGGACGGCAAAAACATAACCGGCTACGGCTGCGCGGCTTTCGCCTTTATCCTAAGCGACGCGGCTTTTGACAGCCTGCCCGCCCGGAAGGTCGCCCCCGTAAGCTTTGCGGACGTGCGCATCGGGGACGTGCTGCGGCTGGAAGGGGACGCCCACAGTGTGGTTGTAACCGGCAAGGCGGCGGACAGCGTGACCATTGCCGAAGGGAACATGACCATGTGGGGTATGTGGGATAACCAGTCTGTTATTTACTGGGGACGTACCCTGAGCCAGGAGGAGGTAGAGGCCTCTACATACCTGTTCACCCGCTACCCGGAAGGGGCGGGCGGGGACGAACCGGCGCCGGAGGTGCTCTCCGGCCAGGTGGGCGCCCAGGGGGACAATGTTACCTGGACCCTGGACGGGGACGGCCTGCTGACCATACGGGGCACCGGGGATATGCAGGACTACCCCAACGCCGTACACCCCTGGTACAGTTTCCCGGAAAAGGTGAAGAAGGTGGTCATTGAAGAGGGCGTTACCTCCATTGGCAACCGGGGCTTTTACGGCTGCGAAATGACGGAGATCAGCCTGCCCTCTACCCTGACCAGTTTGGGCGAGGGTACCTTTGTAGGGTGCAACAAGCTGGTTTCCGTTACCATACCCGGCAGCGTAAAGCAGGTGGACGAAAGCGCTTTTTCATACTGCGCGGGGCTGGAACAGGTTGTCCTGGAGGAGGGCGTCACCTCTTTGGATAAATTCGCCTTCAGCCACTGCACCAGCCTTACCAAGGTCAGCCTGCCCTCTACCCTGACCACCATTGGCCAGCAGGCTTTTGAATACGCCGAGAACCTGGCGTCCATCTCGATCCCCAGCAGCGTGACCACCATTGGCACGGCCGCGTTCTGCTATCTGCCCAAGCTGCGCGCCGTCACCCTGCCCGCCGGGCTGCGGGAGCTGGGCTGGGCCGCTTTCCAGGGCACCGGGCTGGAGGAAATCACCCTGCCGGAGGGCATTACCCGCATCCAGAAGCAGACCTTTAACGGCTGCACAAGCCTGAAAAAGGTCCATATCCCCCAAAGCGTGACCAGTATAGAAACCGCCGCCTTTTCTGACTGCCCCTTGACCGGCGTGTACTACGCCGGCACCCAGGACCAGTGGGAGCGGGTCAGCATCAGCGACGACTACGGCTACAACCAGACCCTGCATGACGCGCCCAAGCACTTTGGCAGCGCGCCGGCAACGCCTTCCCCCACCCCCACTTCTACTCCTACGCCTACGCCGACGCCCACCCCGGACCCGGACACCGGCTTTACCGACCTGACCGCCAACTGGTATAAGCCCGCAGTGAAGTACGTGGTGGCACACGGCCTGATGAGCGGGGAAGGGGGCGGCAAGTTTAACCCCAACGGCAAAACCACCCGTGGGCAGATTGTTACGGTGCTGTACAACCTGGAAAACAAGCCGGCTGTTTCCGGGGGCAAGGACTTTACCGATGTGACCAACCCCGGCGCCTATTACTATAACCCGGTACAGTGGGCCTCGGCCAACGGGATCGTCAGCGGGTATGAGGACGGGCGGTTTATGCCTGGCAGCTCCATCAGCCGGCAGGACCTGGCGGCTATCCTGTACCGCTACGCCCAGTATAAGGGCTACGATGTAACCGCCAGCGGCGACCTGTCCGCTTTCCCGGACGGCGGCAAGGTGCAAAGCTATGCCAAAGCCCCCATGCAGTGGGCGGTAGGCAACAAGCTGGTCAACGGCTCAGACGGCCAGCTTTTGCCCCGTGGCACCGCCTCCCGGGCGCAGATGGCACAGATCCTGATGACCTTCTGCCAGAACGTGGCCGGGCTGGAATAAAGCCGGCCGTGCGCATACCATAAAAAAGGGCCATCGCCCGCCTCCTGGCCAACAGGGAGGCGGGCGATGGCTTTTCCGTGTATTTTCTCTGTTTTGTGTGCTTTCCGTTTTCGTGTTGGCCCTCATTTCAGCGATTCATATTTCTTTTTGGTGGCCATGCCCCCGCGGATGTGCCGCTGGGCCTTATTGACCGCCAACACGTTCTTTACGTCCCTGTATAGCCCCCGGTCTATGTACTTCAGGCGTTGGGAAACGTCTTTATGTATGGTTGTCCGCAATCACTACGGTTTCTTCCAGACCTAAATCGCCTAGAAGCCGCAGGTAGATGTCCACGTTGCCGTCCTTGTCCACCTCGATTTTCTGGATCAGCCGCTTGAGCTGAGCGTTGGTCATGGAGCGCACATCGGTGATGTCCTCGATGGTCTTGAAGGTGTTTTGCAAGATGCTTTCCAACTGGTCGCCTTTGGTGATATTGTAGCCGACGATTTTCAACTCGTTTTCGATGCGCTTGATTTCCTTCTTTGAGCCGCCTATCTTCTCGTTCAGCTCCTCCCGGCTGATAAGGTCGTCGGTGTACATATCCATGTATTTCTGGCGGGTCTTTTGCAACTTGTCAAGCTGGGCGGTCAATTCTTTTTCATACTCCTGGTTATCATCCTTAGCGCGGTAAACCCGCTGGAACTCCTTGACAACATAGGGGATGATATTTTTCTTTTGCTTTAATATCCCGGCGAAATACTCTTGCAGGGTGTCTATCAATTCGTCCTCGTCCACGGTGACGGCGTTGGGGCAGCTATCCGCGCCTCGCCCGGTGTGGCCGGAGCAGACCCAGCGCACATAGGTGTTTTTGTAGGTGCGCACGGTGCGGTAGAAGGACCAGCCGCACTCCTTGCACTTGATGAGGGTGGAGAACAGGTGCTTGTTGCTCTGGCGCTGGTGGTCGGTGCGGAAAGTCTTGTGGCGGGAGTCTAAGATTTCTTGGGCATACTGGAAAGTCTTGGGAGAGATGATTTGCAGCTCGGGACGATCCACCACGATCCAGTCATCCTCAGGCTTGTCCGCTCGCTGGCCGGTGAGGAAGTCGGAAACTTCCTGCTTGCCGTTGATGATTTTGCCGGTGTACAGCTCGTTGGTGATGATGCGGCAGATGGCGTTCTGGCTCCAGGAGCAGTTGCGCTTGGTGCGCAGGCCGCGCTCGTTGAGGGTGTTGGCGATTTTCGCCGCGCCCGCCCCTTCCTCAGTGTACATATGGAAGATTTGGCGGACAATGTCAGCCTCTGTTGGGTTAATTGCCAGATTAAAATAGTCCCCAGCGGTCTTATCATAGCCGTAGACGATGTTGGGGACCCGGCCTTTTTCAGCATTCATCTTCTTGCCGAACTTTACCCGCTTGGAGGTGTTGGCGCTCTCCTCTTGGGCCAGCGCGCCGAAGATAGTTAGCACGAACTCGCTGTTGCCCATGCTGGTCATGTTGGCAGTGAGGAACTGGGTCTCGATGCCCAGGGCTTTCAGCCTGCGGACGCTTTGGAGAAGGTCCACAGTGTTTCGGGCAAAGCGGCTGATGTCCTTAACCACTACCATGTCGAACAGATGGTGCTCGGCATCCGCCATCATCCGCAGGAACTCCTTGCGGTTCTTGATCTTTGTGCCGGAGATGCCCTCGTCGGCGTAGAGGCGCACAAGCACGTCGCCGGTGCGGCTGGTGTATTCGGAGAAAAACTCTTTCTGGGCCTCAAGGCTGTTGAGCTGGTCCTCCTTGTCAGTGGAGACACGGCAGTAGGCGGCTATATTCACGAGGTACCTCACTAATTGATTTAAGACTTCTTGTTACTACTGAGTTTACCACACTTCTTTCGAGAAAGCAACAAAAAATTGGCGGGGCCGGTTCGGCTCCGCCATATAGGTTAGGTATTTGTTTCAATAATCGATTTCAACTCTTTGTGGAGCATGGGAATGTCAACTGACACAGTATCCCACACGATCTGCATATTGACTCCGGAATAGCCGTGAACGATGCGGTTGCGCATACCGTATATCTGCTGCCAGGGGATGGTTTTAATCTGCGCCTTTGCCTCGTCGCTCAGAGATTCCTTTGCAAGCTCGCCGATTTGCATCAGGTTGAAGACGGTAGCCTCCAAGCGCATGGCGTCGGATGAAAAATCTTCCAGCGTACGGCAATCGGCACAGTAGCGCATAATGCTTTCGATATGCCGAAGGATTTTTCTCAGCACCGCAAGATCCTTACTGCCCATAAATCGGCACCCCTGTCTGCCGTATCTCTGCATCAATTTGAGAGCCCTCCTCGATTTGTGAAACATCGATAAGGTCAACCGGTACGCTCAGTGTGGATGAAACACCTTCCAACAGGCCAAAGAACGCCAGCCCGCGCAGGCCGCTGTCAACCAGAATGTCCACGTCACTGCGGGGAGTGGCCTGTCCCTTTGCGTAGGAGCCGAACAGCACCGCTCGCCGCACGCCATAGCCAGCGAAAACCGGCTGGAGGATATTTTCGATTTCGTGGATGGAATAAACCTTTTGCATAAGGCCGCCCCCTTTCAAGACTATTGTACCGCATTGGCGGAAAAATAGCAAGAGAAAATCACATTGCCCTGGTAATGGCTTCATGTTCCGTTTCTTCCCCGGCCTGAACTTCTTGCGCCGCCTGTTGGACAGCGTTTTCGACCTTTGGGCGGTTCGATTCGAGGAAAACCTTTAGTATGTAGTTGGCCGTTTGGCTGTCGGGGTTGGGATTATGAAAACGGTAATTCAGCTTTTTTTTACTCAAATTGTTTGCCAGGCCTCCTTTGGATTCAGTTTCTCGATGTGAATATATATGAAAAGCGGCCCGGTGATAGCACCGAACCGCTGGGGTAAATTAATTGGAGTTGGGTATTATGCCGGCTGTCAGGCCAATGATTGCTTCCAATAGGCGGTCTTTGTCGTCAAAAATTCAGCAAATGCGTTCTCTCCATCGCAGGAAATGCCACTGACCATGCGCTGGCCGGTGGCATCATCCGCAACCTTTTTCTCCTGCAAGCAGTAGGAAATCACGCCTTTCATGGCACAAATTGATTGGCGGCTCTCCTGGGTAAATTTTACGGTTGCCATTACCGCCCTCCCGCAATGCGCAGGAGCTGTTCGTAGAGCATCCGTTGACCCTGTATGACATCCGAAAAGTCAGCGGAGTGGAACGCTCCCGCATTGATTTTCATGGTGATTTGGTTGATGTTGTTGCCGATGCGTTTCAGCTCAATCAGCAGAGGCTTGATGTTCTCGGCAACGTGAATCTCCGTGCGCAACGATGTTGCAACGAAAAAATCTGTAACGCTGAGTTGAGCCTTCTTTGCTTTCTTTTGAATCATTTCTTTCTCTGTTTTTGTCAGACGAATCGTCAGAGTTTCTGCTCGTTTTCTGTTGTTCTGCATACCTTTCTAAAGTGGGTACGGGCTTCTGCCCGGTTCTTTTGTGCGGGGCGGACAGCCACGCGCTCTGCTTGCCCCAGCGGGAGGCCCTTACGGCCCTCCCCTGCCGGGAAATCCGGCCCCTTTGAACCTTGCCGCGAAACGGGGCCAGAATTGCCCCAAAACGCCCTTCTCAGGGCCTGGTGGTGGAGACGTACCCGACTGCCGCCGCAAAACGCCAACACGGGCCTGCTGTGGCCTCACAGGGGCGCAAGGGTCGAAAGTAGCGGCTCACGCTGAATGGGCGTTTTCCCTAGAGAATACAGGGAGTTCAGCATTGTAAGGGTCGCAAGGGACGGTAAATCCGGCACCACTCAAAGTTGCGTCACTTGCGGCACTTACGTCCTTTGCAGAGACAAAGAAGACTTGCACCAGCCGCTGTCCATTACTTTTGCGGCTTTGGAAGAACACACCCTTTCCCGGCTGAAACCTCATGTCCTGTAGGGTTTCGCCGTCGATGACGGTAAGCTTTTCGATGGGTTTGGGCATACACATCAGTCCTTTCGGTAAAATAGAAACGCTCCCAGCTTGAAAAAGTGGGAGCAGTATTCATATTGCAAACCGGAAAGGACTCTGGTATAATTTGGGCAAGAGGTGACTGCCGTGCCACAGGTCAGGTATAAAATCTACTCACTTTCTGCTAGCGCCCTCATGGCCTATGCTCAGGGAGGTGCGGAGAGCGGCTATGCCTTTACTCTAAATGCTAAAGCAACGGAGAAGTGCAAGGTACTTTCCTCGCTTCATGAGCAACAGGACTGCGCGCTGCTCTTTCAGACTATGTGTGTTCTGCGTGGAGACAACTACCAGCTACCGATGGAGGACACGCTCATCAGCGACCTGTCGGACGTGATTTGCTACGTAGATTTCAGCAATATCTTCGACCGGAATGCCGCGCAGAACCGTCATGCCGTTCGACAGAAGAAAGCAGAGAGTATGTTCCGGCCAGAGGGCATCGTGCTGGATTTTGGCGCTGGACCCTGTCGGTATCTGGCTTTCGAGCGCTCCAACAGCATGAGCCGCAAGGCGCAGATCTCTTTCGTGCGAGAGGACATTTACGAGCCGCTGCGCCGGAGGATCATGCTGGATATGAAGATTGGTTCTTGCCAGTTGAGCAAACTGTACGCCTATAATTGACTGATGCTCTCCGGCGGAACAAGGTTAGGGCTTGTTTGAAAATAGAGGAAATGACGAATTTTTGGCCAGAAGGGGACAATTTCAAGGAGAAAACCGCAAGGCAATCTCGCGATTGACGAGGATTTTCGACGTAGAAAGTGGCCTCTTATGGCAAAAAAGACGGCGTTTCCGATTTTTCAAACAAGCCCTAGATGGGATTGAAATTGATAAGCCCCATCGGGTGATTGTGATCGACAATGAAGAATCCAGTGTGTGGAACGTGCCAGTCATCACCGTCATTGATAAGTTCATGCCCCTGTTTCCAGCTTTTTGGCGGCAGGGACCGAGTCAAGAAAAAACGAGAACCTTTGATCAATTCAAAACGCTTTATAAAAGCATTATCGCTGGGAATCACAGGCTTTTGAGAGGTATGCATAAATAAAATGAACTGGCATTATATATCAATACGCCAGTTCATTTCTAATTTACACGTACCGGATAGTAATTGGATGTATTGTGCTTACATAGCATTTTCCGCTTGTGAAAATAACATATCACATTATTTAGTAATTCCTGCCACGCTATATGGGAAGGCCATTTCACTCCATAACCCACAATAGAAGTTCTGTTTTGCTATCAGATAGCCTCGGCTTTATCCAAAAAGAAGAGCGCAGACCGGGTGTCCGCCGCGATCCGTCCAGGCACACGGTAGGAACAACCCAGGTCCCAGCCGTGAAGCTCAGCCAGGATTGTACACAGTTTATAGCTGGATATTTCCAGCGGCCGCTTGCCATCATATACTTCCCGTGGGATCATATGCGAGGTAAAACCCCTTTTGCCATAAGGCTGGATCAGCAGGATCCGCCCATCCTTGGAGATAAGAAAGCGGATCCGTTCAGGACTGCCCATAGAGCGAAGGGCTTCCACAAAAATATGGATTCGGTTCGCTTTCAAATAAAAAGAGATGTATACGCCATTCATTTTGCCGTCTTTTTCTCTTTGGCCTTCCACTGCTCAGGGGCGCTGAAATCAAAGAGGAGCATGATCTTGTTTTCCACTGTCACAACGTGTCCCACGGCCCTGTAGACCCAGCTGGTATCCCAGCCCCATATCTCATAGATTTGTGAGGAGAACCGGACGGATTCCATGCGTCTTGGTGCGTACTCTTTAATGTTTTTGCGCCATATTATGCTGTCCTTGTCTTTGACGGTCACCGGGACGGCCAAAAGGCTTTTCTTCTGTGGATGTACCTCCAGGCGGATGCGCTCACAGCAGTTCAACGCGGTCAGCGCCAGCCTGTTGAAGGTTATCCCCGAACTCCAAATGGTGCAGGACGGCGAAGCACAACTGCTGACACGGGAGAAAAGCTCCCCGCTGACTACTTGAAACCCCTCGATTGAAATCGGCTCTACTTCGGACTGGAATTGATTCATATTCATTTGCTCCCCTCCTAAACGCGGTCCGTGGTAATATATCCATCCGCAAGGTTGATTTTATAGCTGTCTTCATGCCGTTCTGCCGGGATGCCGAAATACTCCCGCCACTCGCCGGGAAGATAGGACTTTCCCCCTTTTCCTCCCACAAACAGTTCAAAGTCGGTCAGCTTGAATAGAAACAGCACTTCCTTTTGATAGACGGCGGGATTCCCCATGATCTTATACCTGTACTCACTGTCCCAGCCCATCAGGTCGAATATTTTGGCGGCAAATATCCTGCAAAGCATATCCCGGTTCACAAGCTCCTTATCCCCGCCGCCTTTCGCCCAACGCAGGGCGTCCGGCGTTTCGGGCGGACAGGGCCGGATGATCAGCCGCTTTTGCTCCGGATGTATCAGCAACTGTATGTGCGTTACCCCCGGAAACCGCCTGAGACAGGACATATTGAAACGGATGCGCGCCGGCCAGATGGTGAGCGCTGGTTCGCGGGTATGGGAGAACAGTTCCGCTTTTGTGACCTGGAACCCCGCCAGGTCCGGTACGATCTCTTCTTCCCCGTCAAGCATTGTTTGGCAGAATATCTGGTCCAGCTTATCCTGTGCCGGCATTTCCAACACCATCCTTCTTTTTGAGTTTGTCCGCCAACGCTTGAAGCTCGCAGCCGGTGGGCGTTCTATATTGCTCGACCCCCGGGGCAGGCACGCTGGGCCTGTCCGCTTGCCACGCTGCGCTTTGTCCCATATAAAAGATGCCGTTCTCGCGGATGTGGTCATAGAACTCATCGCCAAAGCTGTATTCCCAGGCTTCCGGGTATAGCTCAGCGCGCCGCAAGCGGGCTCCGCTGGTTGGAGACAGCGGCACGGCAGACACCGCGTCTTCCAAATTATAAACAATAATCTGCTTGTGCTCCCGCCGCACCCATGTCCCCCGGACCTTATATAAGTAATTCGGGTCCCACTCCATCATGCGAAAGAGGGCCGTGCCAAAATGCTGGCAGCGCAAAACTTTTGCATACAAGGGCATATCCCCATCAGGGCGCCATTTGATGCAGTGTACGGCCCCTTTGTCACAGGGCCGTATGGCGATCTTCCGCTGGGAAGGATGCAGGAGCAGCTGGATATGGCCCACATCGGAAAACGTCCTCATACAGAACAGGTTGAATATGATCTTGTCTATCCCGATCGTTACCGTCGGCCCCTCATATCGTGCCTGCGTAAACTGGCTCCTGACCACCTGATAGCCTTTGAGGTCGAACCGGGAAAAGGAACTTTTGAGCAGGCGGATCTCCCTGCGCGGTATGCTTACGCTGTTTGACAAGTCATAATACAGCCCGGGGTCGTCATTGATCCAATGGTGGTTAATGGGAACGAAACCGCGAAAGACACCGTCGTCTATCACATGGAGGGGAGGCATTCCGCCGCGCATACTGTGTTTCCTGTTTTCAAGGAGGGCCTGCGCCATCTCGAATTTTTCCCTTGTAATGATTGCTTCGTGTTGATCCCTGTAGTGATATTGATCCACGTCCTGGCGGTTCTTTTTGCGCTTGTGGTTAAACAGGTCGGAGGTAAAGGTCTTCCAGGTTAGGATATCGCCACAGTAGCGTTCGTTGGAAAGAATGTAGCCCACCGAACTGTTGCTCCAGCCGGTGTTTCCGGTTTTTGTCCCGCATCCAATATCCGTGAGAAAAGCGGCGATATCTGCCTGGGACCAGCCATACAGGTAAGCGTCAAAAATAAAGCGGACCACATTTGCCTCGGCCTTGTTGACGACCAGCGGGGCATACTTGATGTAGCGGCCAGCGGCGTCCCGCTGCCTGTCATAACCAAGCAGAGGAGGGGCCAGCAGCTGGCAGTCCTTGAACCGTTGGGACAGGGACCAGATCATGGCTTCCCGCTTTTTGACGGATTCCTCCTGGGCGAAGGAGGCAAGAAAGGTGAGCATAAATTCGGAACTTTCTTCGATGGTATTCAGATTATCCGTTTCAAAAAATACCCCCACCGGCGGATCAAGGTTCTTGAGCCTACGGACCAGAGAGATACAGTCCACCAGGTTCCTGGCAAAGCGGGAGACGCTTTTTGTTACAATCAGGTCATATTCTCCCTTTTCACAGGCGGCGATCATGTCGTTAAACGCCGTGCGGTTTTTCAGCGAGACCCCGGAGATCCCCTCATCGGCGTAAATATGCCGCAAACTCCAGTTGGGCCGCTGGTCTGCCATCTGGCGGTAGTGGGCCTGCTGAAGCTCAAAGGAAGACAGCTGCGCGTCGTTGTCGGTAGAAACGCGGCAATACGCGCATACACGGAAAAGCCGGTTCCTGAGAGTGGCTTTCGGTTTGGCGGGAATAAAGCGTTTCTCCCAGGTATCGTGATTCGGGGAACAGATGGGTTCAGGCATCGGGTATCCCCTCCTCCTGTAGCTGGCGAAGCTGTAGGTTCTTTTTCGACAGTGCGAAAGCAAGCTTATAGACCAGGGCTTTTTCCTCTCCGTTCAACGCAAGGGAGTCAAACCCGAGGGAATCCGTACGTCCCAAAAGATAGTCTGTGCTTACGCCAAACACATCTGCAATCCGCGAAAGCGTGTCCAACGAGGGCTGCCGGATGTTACTTTCGTAGGACGAGATGGTACTCCTGTCTACACCGATTAGGTTGGCTAGCTGGCTTTGGGCTAAATTTTTGGACTGCCGGAGATAACGGAACCGTTCTGGAAAGTCAAAGATCATTGCCTACACCACCTTGCTGATTATAAAGAATTATACCAGCAAACCTGTTACAGTGGGTAGCATCTGTGTGACAGTTTGTAGCGTTTGGGCTTTTGGGGCAGCTTTTTTGTTGATATTCGATTTAGCGGCAAACCTGTAAAAAACAAAAAAGTGAAATTTTCGGAATAAAAAAGGCCAGCGTACACTCCTGTACCTGTGTACACTGGCCTTTCCACTATTTTACTAGCCACAGAAACCGTTCTGTTTTGTCTCTTCCATATGTACGGTGCTTTTGCTGACGC
This sequence comes from Acutalibacter caecimuris, assembly GCF_034335085.1. Taxonomy (NCBI): domain Bacteria; kingdom Bacillati; phylum Bacillota; class Clostridia; order Eubacteriales; family Acutalibacteraceae; genus Acutalibacter; species Acutalibacter caecimuris. Next base: position 118,270 of record NZ_JAWXXJ010000008.1, read on the forward strand.
CGAACTGCTTGGCGGCGCAACGGACGGTGGCTTTGTTTTCCACTATGTATTCCCCTAGCTTGGTAGCGCGGTCATCGATCACGTGATTTGACATATAGGGCACCTTCTTTCGGTGTTCTATATGTATGCGCCCCAGGGGGTGGATATGCTGGTGCAAGGGCGGGGAAAAACAGGGTTGCCCCCCTGCCCGGAGGTGTATAATAAAAGAAAAAGGGGTGTCCCTATGTACCGCGCTGTCCTGTTTGACATTGACAACACGCTTTTGCTGAAAAAGCCCTCGGTAGCGGAAATGGTTTTCCAAACGCTTTGCCCACGCCTGCCCGGCCTGGCTTTGGAGCAGGTTGAAATGGCCTATGCCCAAAGTGAGCAGTGGCAGGGGGAGCAGATCATGCGGGAAAACGAGAGCGGCGTTCGGATGGACGGCGAAACCTACCTGTACCATGTCTTTTTGGCCTATCAGGAGGGCCTGGGCCTGCCAGGGGAGATGTTCCCCGGCCCGGCGTCCACAAAACCGGGGCCCTGGCCGCTTTTCCGGGGGAGCCATGGGGAAAGGGCACCCATGCGCCCCCCTTTTGTTGTACAATAAACTCCTAGAAACCCAGATAGGAGGACAGGAAATGGCAGGGAATATTTATGGGTATGTGCGGGTATCTACCGCCGAGCAGAACCAGGAACGTCAGCTAAACGCCATGCGGGCGCTATCGGTGCCGGAGGAAAACATCTACTCGGACAAGCAGTCCGGCAAGGATTTTCAGCGGCCAAACTACCTGAAAATGGTCAAGCGGCTTCAGCGCGCCGATGTGCTGTACATAAAGAGCATCGACCGCCTGGGGCGCAACTACAAGGAGATTCTGGAGCAGTGGCGGATGCTGACCAAAGAGAAGGAAGTGGACCTGTGTGTGATCGATATGCCGCTGCTGGACACCCGCCGGGAACAGAACCTGCTGGGGTCGTTCATCAGCGACCTGGTGCTTCAGGTACTGTCCTTTGTAGCGGAGAACGAGCGCACCAATATCCGGCAGCGGCAGGCAGAGGGGATCGCCGCTGCCAAGGCCCGTGGCGTGCACTTTGGCAGGCCCCGCCGGGCTTTGCCGGCCAACTTCCACACCCTGCACCGGGCCTGGCGCCGCCGGGAAGTGACCCTGCACCAGGCAGCCCAGGCCTGCGGCCTGCCGGACACCACCTTCTATAACGCCGCGGTCCGGGCAGAGGCCGCCGAACAGCAGGGTGGCGCCCCGCCGGCCTAGCCCTACGGGCCCTTTGCCGGCGCCGCTGGGGGGGGGATCCGGGTGTGTCCATAAAGAAGATTTTATGACGAAATTTTGGCCTTCGGCGATTTAGGGGCTTTGCCCCTAAAAACCCCACCACCTTTGAAAAGGTGGACGAAACTTTTACTATTTGTTCGCTGGAGCCTCTTTTTTTAACTCTTCATTTTGGGCACACCCGAAAACCCCCGGCAGCTTGCATCCGCCCCACCAATATGGTATACTTTTGCCAATCATGTCCATAGGCCCTACACAGAAAGGAATGGACAGCCATGGAAAACGAAAAGAAAAAAGCCCTGCGGGCCCAGTACGACCAGCGGAAACCCGACATGGGTATTGTCTGCTGGCAAAACGGCGAAACCATGTGGATCGCTATCTCCAAAGACGCCAACGCGGACTATAACAGCAGCCTGTTCCAGTTGAAACTGGGCTCCTGGCCCAACCGCGAAATGCAAAAGGCCTACACCGAAAACCCAGAGGCCTTTCAGTGGTCCCTGCTGAAAAAGCTGGACTACCGGGAGCGGGACGAGGACCACAGCGACGATTTGGAGCTGCTGTTCCTGATGTGCCAGGAGGAGTACCCGGCGGCCCGGAAAATGCGCCCTGGCAAGCGGTAAGGCCCGTTTTGCCCTCTTCACCAGCCGCTTGGGTATCCGGGCGGCTGGTATGCTTTTATAGGCGCCCGGTGGGCCCTTCCCAACCGGGGAGGGCCCGGCCGGGGGAAACCAGGCAAAAAAATTCCGGGAGCCAACGGCTCCCGGAAAAAAGGTGGTGGGGATAACAGGACTCGAACCTGTGACCTCCTACGTGTGAAGCAGGCGCTCTAACCAGCTGAGCTATACCCCCTCGACCCTCTTAGTATAGCAGGTATGGGGGAAAAAGTCAAGCCCTATTTTGGCGGGGTTGCAAAAAATTTCCCGCCAGGCCCTCTCCAAAACCGCCCCCCAAGGGCCGGGTCAATCCAGCAGCCGGGCCAGCAGGGCGTTGCTGACCAAAAAACCCGCCGGGGTCAGGCTGAGGCTTTGGGGGGTAGGCCGCAAAAGGCCCGGCGGGCAGGCCCCTGCCCGGCCCAGCACCCGCCAAAACCCCGCCTCCCCGGCAGGGCCGAACCGGGCGCGGCAGTCCGCCAGGGTAAGGCCCCGGCAAAGGCGCAGGTTCAGCATGGCAAACTCTTCAAAGCCGCCGCCCGGGCCGTCGTCCACCGGCTGGCTGCCCGCCAGGAACCCTGCCAGGTCCCGCTCCCAGAAAAACCGCCGCCCGTCCCAAAAAGAATGGGCCCCCGGCCCCAGCCCCAGGTACTCCCGGCCCTGCCAGTAGGTCAGGTTGTGGCGGCTCTCCCGGCCCGGCAGGGCAAAGTTGCTGATCTCATACTGGGCGTAGCCCAGCCGGGCCAGCGCCTCCACACAGGCAAGGTACTGGCCCGCGGCCTCGTCCTCGCCGGGCAAGTCCAGCCGCCTGTGGGCAAAGGGCGTGCCCGGCTCCACCTTCAGCAGGTACGCGGAGATGTGCTGGGGACCCAGCCCCGCCGCAAAGGCGGCCGACCCCTCCAGGCTTTCCGGGCTGCTGCCGGGCAGGGCCAGCATCAGGTCCAGGGAGAGGTTCCCAAACCCCGCGGCCCGGGCCGCCTCCACCGCGGCCGCCACGTCCTCCGGGCTGTGCCGGCGGCCCAGCAGTTCCAGTTCCCTGGGATGGGCGGACTGCATCCCCAGGGAGAGCCGGTTAAAGCCCCCGGCCCGCAGCCCCCCAAAGAACCCCGCCTCCAGCCCGGTGGGGTTGGCCTCGCAGGTGATCTCCGCCCCGGGCGCCAGGGAAAACCGCCGGGCCACCTCCTCCAGCAAAGCGGAAAGCCGGCCCGCCCCCAGCAGGCTGGGGGTGCCGCCCCCCAAATACACCGTTTCCACCGGCCGGGGGCCCACCCGCTGCCCCCACTGGGTCAAAAGCGCCTGCATCCGCCGCATATACCCCTCTACCGCCCCCTCCGCCGGGGGCAGGGAGTAAAAGTCGCAATAGGGGCATTTCCCGGCGCAAAAGGGCACGTGTATATAAAGGGAAAGGGGCTCTGCCATACCGTCCCCCTTTACTCGTCCAGCTTAAGCACGGCCATAAAGGCCTCCTGGGGCACCTCCACCGTGCCCAGTTGGCGCATCCGCTTTTTGCCCTCTTTCTGCTTTTCCAGCAGCTTTTTCTTCCGGGTGATGTCCCCCCCGTAGCACTTGGCCAGCACGTCCTTGCGCAGGGCCTTCACCGTTTCGCGGGCGATGATCTTCCCCCCCACGCAAGCCTGTATGGGCACCTCAAACAGTTGGCGGGGGATCTTCTCCTTCAGCTTTTCCGTCATCTTCCGGGCCCTGGGGTAGGCCTTTTCGGCGTGGAGGATAAAGGAAAGGGCGTCCACGGTTTCCCCGTTCAATAGGATGTCCAGTTTCACCAGTTGAGAGTCCCGGTACCCCAACAGTTCATAGTCAAACGAGGCATACCCCCTGGTGCGGGACTTCAGGGCGTCAAAAAAGTCGTAGATGATCTCGTTGAGGGGCAGTTCATAGTGGATATCCACCCGGTCGGTGTCTATATATTTCATATCCATAAAGGTTCCCCTGCGCTCCTGGCACAGTTCCATAATATTGCCCACATAGTCCGCCGGGGCGTAGATATGGGCATTGGTAATGGGCTCCTGGGCGCTTTGGATGGTGGAGGGGTCCGGGTAGTTGGTGGGGTTGTCAATGGAAAGCTCCTCCCCGTTGGTGCAGGTGATCTTATACACCACGCTGGGCGCGGTGGTGATCAGGTCCAGGTTATACTCCCGCTCCAGCCGCTCCTGGATGATCTCCATGTGCAAAAGCCCCAAAAACCCGCAGCGGAACCCAAAGCCCAGCGCCACCGAGGTTTCCGGCTCAAAGGTCAGGGAGGCGTCGTTCAGTTGCAGCTTTTCCAAAGCGTCCCGCAGGTCGGTGTAGTGGGCGCCGTCCGCGGGGTAAATGCCGCAAAACACCATGGGCTGCACCGCCCGGTAGCCGGGCAGGGGCTCTTGGGCAGGGCGCCCCGCCAGGGTCACGGTGTCGCCCACCCTGGCCTGGCGCACGTCCTTAATGCTGGCGGCAATATAGCCCACCTCCCCGGCATACAGGGCCTCTGCCGGCTCCAGGGAGGTCGCCCGCAAAAACCCGCATTCCACCACCTGGAAGGTGCCCCCCGTGGCCATCATGCGGATGGTATCCCCCGGCCGCAGGGTGCCGTCCATCAGCCGCACATAGACAATGACCCCCCGGTAAGAGTCATAGTAAGAGTCAAACACCAGCGCCCGCAGGGGGGCGTCCTCGTCCCCTTGGGGGGCGGGTATGTCGCTGACAATGCGCTCCATCACCTCGTCGATATGCAGGCCGTTTTTGGCGCTGATCCGGGGGGCGTCCATAGCGGGTATGCCAATCACGTCCTCTATCTCATGGCAGGCCCGGTCCGGGTCCGCGCTAAGCAGGTCGATCTTGTTCACCACCGGCACAATCTCCAGCCCCGCGTCCACAGCCAGGTAGGTGTTGGCCAGGGTCTGGGCCTCAATGCCCTGGGAGGCGTCCACCACCAGCACGGCCCCCTCGCAGGCGGCCAAAGAGCGGGACACCTCATAGTTAAAGTCCACATGGCCGGGGGTGTCGATCAGGTTAAACACATAGTCCTCCCCGTCCCTGGCCGTATACACCAGCGTCACCGCGTGGGCCTTAATGGTAATCCCCCGCTCCCGCTCCAGGTCCATGTTGTCCAAAAGCTGGTTTTCCATCTCCCTAAGGGGCACAGCCTTGGTCTGCTCCAAGATACGGTCGGCAAGGGTGCTTTTGCCGTGGTCAATATGGGCCACAATGCTGAAATTCCTGATCTTACTTCTGTCCATAAAGGGCCTCCTCACAAAGCGGGGAATGGTTATCATACTAACATAAAGGGCAGCGCCCACCGCCAAACAGACGGGCCCAGGCTTGGGGGGTGGGGTTTTCTTATTTTATACTATTATACCGGCTTTTGTCAACCGCCCCAGCCAAATGGGGTGTGTCCAAAAGGAGAGTTTATGACGAAATTTTGGCCTCCGGCGGTGGAGAGTTGTCTACGCCAACTCTTGGGCTTTGCCCCTAAAAACCCCACCACCTTTGAAAAGGTGGACGAAACTTTTGCGATTTGTTCTCCGTAGCCCCGCTTTTAAACTCTTCCGTTTGTGCACCCGCCCACGCTCCAGCCAACCGCCCCCACCCCCACGCCGGGGGTGGGGAGAAAATCCGCAAAAGGCGCACGTTTTTCTTGCAATGTCCCGCGGGATTTGGTAAAATAAGAGGACACGAGCCACAGTATCCGAAGAGAAAGGACGATACGCCATGCAGCACAGCGAAAAGACGATGGACATGATCACAGGCCTATGTAAAACACGGGGGTTCATTTTCCCTGGCAGCGAGATCTACGGCGGCCTTGCCAATACCTGGGACTACGGCCCTCTGGGCGCCCGGCTGAAGAACAATATCAAAGACTCCTGGCGTAAGCGTTTCATCCAGGAGCGCCGCAACAGCTTTGAGGTGGACGCGGACATCCTGATGCACCCACGGGTGTGGGAGGCCAGCGGCCATGTGCAAAGCTTTTCCGACCCCCTGCTGGACTGCAAGGAGTGCAAAATGCGCCACCGGGCCGATAACCTCATCGACGCCTTTGACCCCCATGCCCACGCCGACGGCATGACCAAAGAGGAGATGTTCCAGTATATCAAAGACCACAGCATCCCCTGCCCCCACTGCGGCAAGCACAACTTTACCGATATCCGGGAGTTCAACCTGATGTTCCAGACCTTCCGGGGCGTTACCAACGACAACAAGTCCGTCATCTACCTGCGCCCGGAAAACGCCCAGGGCGAGTATGTCAACTTCCTCAATGTCCAGCGCACCATGCGGGCCAAGCTGCCCTTCTCCATCGGGCAGATCGGCAAGGCTTTCCGCAATGAGATCACCCCCGGCAACTTCACCTTCCGCACCATTGAGTTTGAGCAGATGGAGTTCCAAACCTTCTGCAAAGCGGGCACCGACGAGGAGCTGTACGCCTACTTTAAGGCGTACGGTCGGCAGTATTTTGAGGACCTGGGCTTGCCGGCCGAACGCCTGCGGTTCCATGACCACGAAAAACTGGCCCACTACGCTAAGGCCGCCTGCGATATCGAGTACCTCTTCCCCTTCGGCTGGGGGGAGATCAACGGCACCCACAACCGCACCGACTTTGACCTTGCCCGCCACCAGGAATACAGCGGCCAGAAGATGGACTACCTGGACCCGGAAACCGGGGAGAAATTCATCCCCTATATCATCGAGTCCACCTACGGCCTGGACCGTACCGTGCTGGCCGTGCTCTGCGAGGCCTACGACGTAGAACTGCTGGACGAGGCCAAAAACGACAGCCGGGTGGTGCTGCGCCTGCACCCCGCCATCGCCCCCTATAAGGCGGCGGTGCTGCCCCTCTCCAAAAAGCTTTCCCCCAAAGCCTGGGAGGTCTACGACCGCATCAGCGGCCACATGATGGTGGACTTTGACGAAACCGGCTCCATCGGCAAGCGCTACCGCCGGGAGGACGAGATCGGCACCCCCTTCTGCGTCACCGTGGACTTCCAGACCGCCGGCGACGGGGAAAACCCCGCCGACAACTGCGTCACCGTCCGCGAGCGGGATTCCATGGCCCAGGAGCGGGTGCCCATCGAGGGGCTGGAGCGCTACCTGGCCCAGCGCGTAGGGGCGTTTTAAGGCCGCCGCAGCCCCGCCCTAGAGTCTGTTTTAAACCCGTAGAAATGTCGGATTTTTGTCCAAAAACGAGGGCTTTCAAGGAAAAAACCGCAAGAAAGGCTTGCCGCCAGAAAGGCTTGCAGCCTTTCGAGGATTTTTGACGCAGAAAGCACCGTTTTAGGGCAAAATAGACGGCGTTTCGGAGTTTTAAAACAGACTCTACACCCAAGGAGGGAATTTCCATGAAAAGAACCTTCGCCTTTCTCCTGGCCGCCTGTTTGCTGGCAGGCGCCCTTACGGCCTGTGGGGGCGCCTCCCAAAGGGGCCCTGCCGGGGCCGCCGGGCTTTTGGGCCAGGAGGAAATCGCCTTGTATGAAAGCCTGTTCTTTACCGAGCCCAGCGGCCTGCTGGCCGGGCTGGGCCTCAAGGAGGAGGACGTCGACCGCCAGGATAAAGCCCTGGAAGAAGCGGGCCTCTGGCTCCTCCGGGAGCCACGGGAAATCGCCGGCACCCCCTTTAAAGCCATGCTGATGACCTCCCCCTCCCAGCCGGAGGGGCTCTACGGCGTGTGGTTCCAGGCCAGCTTTTCGGACAGCGCCACAGCCCGCCAGGCCCTCCTGCGCCTTTACGAAGAGGCCGTTGCCCTTTACGGCGAGCCCGGCACCTTTCCGGGCTTTGAGGAGGACGCCTACCTCTCCCGGCAGCTACAAGACCCCAAAAGCGGTTTTGAGGACTGGCTTTTGGGCGATATGACCGACCTGCGCCTGAGTTTCTACAGCGCCGGGGGCGACGGTTCCTCCCAGGCAGGGTACTTCAGCACCATCGAGATCCAGTACCGGGTGCAGTCCTTTGTAGACGGGGAACGCCTCAGCGCCGATGAGATCGTGGCGCGGGTCCGGCAGATCCAACAAAAACAGCCATAAACAAGGAGGTCTGGTATGAAGAAGATCCTATGCGCCTGTTTGGCGCTGGCCATCGCCGTGCTGCCCTGCCTATACGGGCCTGCCCCGGCAGCCGCCGCGGAGGAGGGGACGGATTTTCCCGGCATCATGGATGTAGAGCCCGGCGGCAACGAGGACCCGCCCCCGGTTGACCCAGGCCCGGAAGAGCCCGACCCGCCTCCCCCGGAAGACCCCACCCCACCCCCGGAGGACAACCCTACCCCCCCGCCGGAAGATAACCCTACCCCGCCGCCGGAGGATAACCCAACCCCGCCCCCAGAGGATAACCCTACCCCCCCGCCGGAGGATAATCCCACCCCGCCCCCGGAGGATGAACCCACCGCGGAGCCTACCGAGGAGCCCACCCAGCAGCCCGACTACACCGGGCCCAGCCAGGGCAACAATACCGGCGGCACCACCGGGAGCAGCAGCAGCAGCAGCGCCCCCAGCGGCCCCCGCACCCCGCGGGGCAGCGGTACGGGCATCCAGCAGCCCTCTTTCGCGCCCAGAAGCACCATCTCCCCCAACACCCCGGCCACCAGCCAGCCGGACCCGGAAAGCCTGGAGCCCCGGTTCATCACCTTTGCCAGGGTCACGCAAAAAAGCAACTCCATGTCCCGGGTGCTGTTTTACAGCGGGGCCGGTTGCATCGGCGCGGGGGTGCTGGGCCTGCTGGTCTTAACGGTGTTCATCATCCGCAACCGCCGCATTGACGAGCGCAACGGCATCTTTGAGGAGATCGCCCATGCGGAGATCCGCCAGCCGGTCCAGATACGGGGCCGCCGCCCCCAGGCCGGGCAGGGGACCCCCCCGGAAACCGCCCCGGACTATGAACAATATGAACAACAGGAGCCGTACGACCAGTACGAGCAATATGACCGCCATGACGCCCACGCCCCCCAGGGCTACGAGGCCCCCCAGCCGTCCCTGCACCGGCCAGAGCCCGAATCCCTGGCCATGCCGGTAAACGGCAGCCTGTACACCGAGGAGTTCGATATCCCCCAGCCGGGCTACCAGCCCCCCGCGCCGGCCGCCCCCACAGCCCCGGCCCCGGCCTCCCTGTACACGGAAGAGTTCGAACCCCTGCGGGAGGGCCCCACCCCCGGCGCACCGGGGCTCACCTCCCTGTATACCGAGGAGTTCGTGCTCCCGGAGGACATGGCCCAGCCCCCGGCGCCCCCTGCCCCAACCCGCCGGGCACCGGCGCCCATGCCCCCGGCCGCTCCCAGCCACCGGCAGGCCCCCACCCGGCCCCAGCCCCGGCAGGACGCCCAGTTTGACACCAACGAACTGCTGCGGGATATCCTGCGCGGCGATGGCCGGCAATCCAAATAGCCCGCCCAAATCAAAAACAGCCAGGCAGTCAACCTGCCCGGCTGTTTTTCTTCTTCCGGCAAAATGCAAGTGCCCTCTTTCGCCCGGTCCCCTTACTCGCAGTCAAACACCTGCCCCGGCGCGGAAACATCCATCAGCAGCGGCGCGTACGCCTGGTAATGGGGGTCGGCCTTAAACAGCGGCACCACCGAGTAATCCCCCCACATATGGATGGGGAATACCCGCTTGGCCTGGGCCGTTTCAAAAAAGTACCGCATCCCCAGGTCAAAGTCCGCCTCCTGCCGGGGGTCCAGGGGCACAAAGGCCGTGTCGATGGGCCTCCCGGCCAGGGGCTCCAGTTCCTGCCGGTATATCTCCCGCATCTGGTCGTTCTGGTACGGGGGCGCGCCGTCCCACACCCAGCAGTTCAGGTCGCCCGCATGGTAAAGGAGCCTGCCCTCGCACTCCACCAAAAAGGCCACGCCCTGGTCGGTAGATTGCAAGGTGGCAATCTTTAGCCCGTCCACCTCATAGGCCCGGCGTGGGGCCACAAAAAGGGTGTTTTCCCGCTGCCCTTCCGGCACCCGGCTCTCCCAAATGTCGTCCGAAAGGATGAACCGCACCCGACGCCCCGGCCGGGCTGTTTCAAATACTTTGGGGGAGAAGTGGTCGCCATGGCAGTGGCTGGCAAACACATACAGGGGCTTGTCGCTTGGGGGTATGTCCCCCTCGTACCAGTCAAACAGCAGGCAGCAGTTTTCCAGTTCCACATGGTAGCAACTGTGCAGGATGAAGGTCACTTTCATCAGACTCACTCCTTGTCCTTACCAGCCCAAAGATTTCAGGTATTCCCGGCTCATGGCCACAGCCTCCATGGGTGTGCGGCCTACAGACTGGTCCTGCTCCACCACCACCCACTGGGCCCCGGCGTCCAGGGAGGCCGCCAGTATGCTGGGGAAGTCCTGCATCCCGCTGCCCACCGGCCGGAACTCAAAGTAGCCCTTGTTCTCCTGCTCCTCCACGTCGGTGCCAATCAACTGGTACATATTCCCCGGTTTCCCCTCTTTGTAGAAGTCCTTCAGGTGTACCACCGGGGCCCGGCCGGTATATTTGCGCACATAGCCGGCGGGGTTTTCCCCGGCCACATTCACCCAGCAGGTGTCAATCTCCGTCTGCAACAGGTCGGCGGGTATGGTGTCGTAGATGTAGTCCAGGGCATAGCGGCCGTCGGGCATCTTCATAAACTCAAAGTCATGGTTGTGGTACAAGGTCTGTATGCCATGGGCCTTGCAGACCTTGGCGATCTCCTCAAACAGTTTCACATTCCCGGCAAACTTGTCCCCGCCGGGCCGGTCCTCTTCCATCAGGTAGGGTATGGCAATAAACTTCACGCCAATCTCCTCATACTGGCTCACCACGCCCTCCATGTCGGCCACCAGCTCCTGGAAAGGCACATGGGCCGAAACCGCCGTCAGGCCCGCCCCGGCAATGGCCTCTTTCACCTCTTTGGGGGTAAGGCCATACAGCCCGGCCAGTTCCACGCCGTCGTACCCCATCTCCTTCAGTTTTTTCATGGTGCCAGCAAAATCCTTCCCGGCGTCCTCCCGCACAGAATAGACCTGCACAGCAACAGGCAAACGGTTCATACAAAAGACCTCCTATGTTGAGATAAAAATACCGCTGCCTCTATTTTATAGGAAAAATGCCAAAAGGTCAAGATAGCGGTTGAAAAACCCGCAGTCTTTTGGTAAAATAAAGCAGCGGGCCGCCCAAAGCCCCCAGGCCGCGCGCCCCTCCCCCCTCCCCCCGCCAAAGCCCCACTTGGCCGGGGTGCAGGGGCGGCCTTAAGCCCCTGCCGGGGGTTTGGGGGCGAGGGTCGCCGACGGCGGCCGTTCCGAGCCGGCAGGCAAGAACAGCGCCCCCAAGGTCGTAGCCTCCGGCAGGCTAGAACGGCACCCCCCAGGTCGTAACTCCCCCGGTCGGCGAGAATAAAGCCCCCCGGCCGCCGCCCCTCCCCCCGCCAAAGTCCCACTTGGCCGGGGTGCAGGGGCGGCCCTAAGCCCCTGCCAGGGGTTTGGGGGCGGAGCCCCCAAGGTCCTAACCCCAATCCCTCACAACCCAACCAAAGGACGGAAATAGCAAAGGACGGAATAGCAATGAAAAGGCGTTTTCGATTTTACCTGGCCCTGCTGGCCGCCAAGTTCAGCGTATGCTGCTTACGGCTTGTGGGCCGCAAGGGCACCAACCTCCCCGGCGGGGTGGCCATCTATCTATGCAAAGACTTCCTGGGCCAGATGCCCCGGCCGGAAACCATCATCGGCATAACCGGCACCAACGGCAAAACCACCGTGGCCAATATGGTAGAGGACGTGCTGGCCCGCTGCGGCTACGATTTCGTATGCAACCAAAGCGGCTCCAACGTGGATACCGGCGTGGCCTCGGCGCTCATTGCCAACAGCACCCTGCTGGGCAAGCCCAAAAAGCCTCTGGCCGTGTTCGAGCTGGACGAGCGCAGCGCCAACCTGACCATGACCTATATCAAGCCGGACCTCCTGCTGGTCACCAACATCTTCCGAGATTCCTACAAGCGCAACGCCCACCCGGAGTTTATCGTGGATATCCTGGAGCGCTTTGTGCCGGACAGCACCCGCCTGGTGCTCAACGCCGACGACCTGATGTGCGCCTCGCTCAAGCCGGACAGCCCCCGCAGCTACTTTTCCATCCTCCGCCAGCCGGAGGACGGCCCAGGGGACGAAAACATCGTCCAGGACGTACGGGCCTGCCCCCGGTGCGGGGCCATGCTGGCCTGGGATTTCCGCCGCTACCACCACATTGGCCGGGCCGCCTGCCCCCGGTGCGGCTTTGCCTCCCCCCAGGGGGACTGCCGGGCCGTGGAGATCCAGCCCGGCCGTATGCTGGTGGAGCTGGAGGGCCGGCAACTGGCCTTCCCCCTGCCCAACCGCAACATGATCAACGTGTACAACGCCCTGGCCGCCGTGGCCCTGCTCCACGCCTTTGGGCTGGAGCCGGAGCGCATTGCCGGGGCCATGGCCCACACCGGCGTCAGCGCCACCCGTTACAAAGAAACGGACGCCGCCGGCCGCAAGGTCATCCTGCACCTGGCCAAGGGGCAAAACCCGGTGGCCTGCTCCCGGGCCTTCCAGAATATCCGGGACTATCCGGGCAAAAAAGCGGCCATCCTGTTTTTAGACGACTTCTTCGACGCGGCCCATACCGTAGAGAATATCTCCTGGCTGTATGACGCGGACTTCGAGTTTTTGGCCGGTCCCTCGGTCACCCAGGTGGTGGTTGCCGGGGCCCGGCACTGGGACGTCTACCTGCGCCTGCTGATGGCCGGGGCCGACCCGTCCCGCGTGGCCCATATGGCAGACACCGCCCAGGCCGCCCAGGCCCTGGACCCGGCCGGGGCCGGCGCGGTGTTCATCCTCTACGACGTGTACACCATCCCCCTGGCGGAAAAGACCATGGCGCAGGTAAAAGAACGGCTGGAAAAGGAGGGCGGGAACCATGGATAATATGGATCATGTAGGCCATATGGAAAAAGTAGATCCGGTCAAAATCGAGGTGCTCTTCCCGGAGGTCTGCAACCTGTTCGGGGACCTGTTCAATGTGAAGTACCTGCAACGCTGCCTGCCCGGGGCCACCCGGATAGACACCCCCCTGGCCGGGGAACCGGCCTTTGCCCAAGGGCCCGTCAGCCTCCTCTATATGGGCCCCATGAGCGAGCGCACCCAGGAAAAAGCCCTGGACCGGCTGCGCCCCCATACCCGGCGGCTGGCAGAGTTGATAGAGGCGGGTACCGCTTTCCTGCTCACCGGCAACGCGGTAGAGCTTTTCGGCAGCTATATCGAGAACGAGGACGGTTCCCGCATCCAGGGCCTGGGCCTGCTGCCCCTGCACGCCAAGCGGGACATGATGCACCGGCACAACAGTGTGTTCCTGGGCGATTGGCAGGGCCGGGCGGTCAACGGTTTCAAGTCCCAGTTCACCTTTGCCTGGCCGGAGGAGGGCTGCCAGGGCCTGTTCCCGGTAAAAAAAGGCGTGGGCCTCCATCCGGGCTGCCCCTACGAGGGGCTGCAAAAGGGCAACCTCTTCGCCACCTACCTGCTGGGCCCGGTGCTGCTGCTGAACCCCTGCCTGGCCCGCTCCCTCCTGCAAGCCATGGGCGCCGGGAACGCCAGCCTGGCCTTCGAAGAAGCCGCCCAGGCAGCCTACCAACAGCGGCTGCAAGACTTCCACGACAAAGTGTAGCGCACCCGCCCTCCCCTGTGGTGCGTCCATAAAGAAGAGGTTGTGACGAAATTTTGGCCTCCGGCGGCGGAGAGTTGGCTACGCCAACTCTTGGGCTCTGCCCCTAGGAACCCCTCCACCTTGCCTCCGGCGGCGGAGAGTTGGCTACGCCAACTCTTGGGTTTCACCCCTAAGAACCCCACCACCTTTGAAAAGGTGGACGAAACTTTTATTGTTTGCCCGTTTGAAAAGAGCGGCCGTCACGAGCCGACCGAACCGGCAGGTAAGACGACGAAACTTTTACGATTTGTCGGCCGGGATCTCGCTTTTGAACTTTCTATTTTGAACACGCCCAGAGGAAACCGCCGGTTGGCCGGGGGACTGCACAAAGTAGGCGGCTTAGTGGTAAAGTGTGAGCAGCGATTGTCGCCCCCTAAGAACCCCGCCACCTTGCCTCCGGCGGCGGAGAGTTGGCTACGCCAACTCTTGGGCTTTTCCCCTAAAAAAACCACCACCTTAATGCCTCCGGCGGCTTAGGGGTTTCACCCCTAAGAACCCCACCACCTTTGAAAAGGTGGACGAAACTTTTATTGTTTGCCCGTTTGAAAAGGACAAGAACCACCGGCTACTTGGCGCAGCCAAGTAGAACGGCTGTCACGAACCGGCAGGTAAGACGACGAAACTTTTATTATTTGTCCATTGGAGCCTCGTTTTTAAACGTTTCATTTTGGACACGCCCCCTTGCCTTCCCTTCACCCCACACAGGGCCAGCCCCCCCAAAAAAGCATGGCCCCCAACCGGGCACCTCTTCCCTCAGTTTCCCTTCGCCCTACCAGGTGGCCAGCCCCTATCCCGCCAAAAAGCGTGGGCCCCCGCTTGGCCCCCTCCCTCCCACAGGCATAGGCCCAATTTGGTCAATCCGCCTTTCCAGAACGCCGCCCGGCCGGCACACCGGCAACGGTTACAAAACAATCGAACCAAAATCAAATTTATAACCGCAATACCTGCCCATTATCCCCCTGCTACCTGCCCAATACCCGCCCCCTACCTGGCTGTTATCCCCCTCCTAACCGGGTAAGAACCGGGGGTAAATCGGCCAAAAAAAGGAAAAGGACCGGCCACAAACCGGTCCCTTTCCTTCTTTTGGGGAGGAGTTGTATTGAAATTGCGGCCTTGCCGCATCTTGTAATCCTTAACTTTATAATTATTTTACAGCATTATACCAGAAAAAGTCAACCATAATTTGACAAATTTTGCAAAAATCTAATTATTTCTCAATATCACTAAAATATGTATGATGAATTTATACAAACATAACAACATTGTCACCCGTTTCTTGCGTCCATCCCACCAATAACGGGTAAGGGAGGTCCAAATGTCTGTGGATTTAGCTAGGCAACCCCTACGAAAAAACCAGATAATCCAGCTAAAATGCACTGGTTTCACCGCCGAGGGCGCCGCCGTAGGCCGGTATCAGGGCGAGGCGGTTTTCGTCCCCCGCTGCGCCCCCGGCGACCAGGCCCAGGTCAAGATCGTAAAAGCGGCCAAAACCCACGCTTTTGGCCGCCTAGAGCGCCTCTTGGCCCCCGCCCCCTGCCGGGTGGAGCCGGATTGCCCCGTATACGCCCAATGCGGGGGCTGTTGTTTCCGGCACATCAGCTACCCCGCGGAGCTGGAGGCCAAAACCCAGCGGGTCAGGGATGCGCTGGAACGGGTAGGCGGTTTCACCGGGCTGCCGGTAGCGCCCATTTTGCCCGCAGACAGCCGTGAGGGCTACCGGAACAAGGCCCTGCTGCCCATTGGCCGGGGCCCCCACGGGGAGGTTCAGTTGGGTTTCTACGCCCGTAACTCCCACCGCATTGTGCCCTGTGCAAGCTGCCGCCTGCACCCCCAGGCGTTCACCCTGGCCGCCGGGGCTTTTTGCCGCTGGGCAGAGGCTTACGGCGACCCGGTCTACGACGAATCGGCCCACAGCGGGTGTATGCGGCGGCTCTATTTGCGTAAGGCCGAGGCCACCGGCCAGGTCATGGTGTGCGTGGTGGTAAAAGGCCAAGGCCTCACCCATGAAAAGGAACTGGTGGAGGCCCTGCGGGCCGGGGTTCCGGGGCTGGCCGGGGTCATCATCAACACCCATAACGAGCGGACCAACGTGGCCCTGGGCCCCCATTGCCGCACGGTGTGGGGGCAGGGGAGCATCCGGGACCGGCTATGCGGGCTGGAGTTTGAGATCTCGCCCCTGTCCTTTTACCAGGTAAACCGCACCCAGGCAGAGCGGCTGTACGGCCTGGCAGCGGCGTATGCACAGCTTGACGGCGGCCTGCTGCTGGACTTGTACTGCGGCACAGGGACCATCGGCCTGTCCATGGCAAAGGACGCAGGGCAACTGATTGGCGTGGAGGTGGTGCCGGAAGCCGTGGAGGACGCCCGACGGAATGCCCGGCGCAACCACATTACCAACGCGGAATTCCTCTGCGCCGATGCGGCCCAGGCCGGTGACGAACTGGCCCGCCGGGGCCTGCGCCCGGCCGTTATCACCCTGGACCCGCCCCGGAAGGGCTGTGCCCCCGGCCTGGTCGAGGCCGTGGTACGGATGGCCCCCCAGCGCATTGTCTACATCTCCTGCGACCCGGCCACCCTGGCCAGGGACCTGAAACTTTTCGCCCAGCTTGGCTATCCCCCCATAAAAGCCGCGCCGGTGGATATGTTTCCTGGAACCGCCCATGTAGAAACCGTATGTTTGCTGTCCAAACTTCCCGCGGGGCAGCATATCTAATCTAGGTTGCACTTGCCGTGTGCAAAGCAACCGCACCATGTACCTCCCCCACTGGGAACAGCGCCTTCCCACAGTAAGGGCAGCAGTACCACGCCTTGCCAAAAGCTTTATGCTCCGCAGGCAGCCTCCGTACCCCAGGATAAAAAAAGAAAGCCCTTAGGAACCGCATGGTTTCTAAGGGCTTTCTTGGTGACCCATCGGGGATTTGAACCCCGGACACCCTGATTAAAAGTCAGGTGCTCTGCCAACTGAGCTAATGAGTCACACTGCCTGTCCGGCTGTGTGGGGCCGGACAGCTTTTTTATTATAGCAACATTTCCCCCGGATGTCAACTATATTTTCTAAAATCCGGGGGATTTATGTATCCATCGGGCAAAAAAAGGGAAAACCGGGCGGCTGGGGCGGTCATATCCGTTCCAGCACCCAGGCGGCTGACTGTTGCAGGCAGGCCAGCATCCTGGCTGCGTCGTAGTGCTCTATGGTGTAGGTGCCGTCATAGCCATCGGCCTGTAGGCGGGCGATTATGGAGGCTACCGGCATTTCGCCGCTGCCCACCGGGCAGGGGTAAAGGGTCTGGCCATCCACCCCGGTAGGGCCGTGCTGGCCATAGGTGGGGGCATAGGCCCGGTCCTTTAGGTGCACATGGTTGATACGCCCCCGCAACGCCTCGTAGGCCACAAAGATGTCCTCGGCCATATAGCGGAAATTGCCCGTGTCAAAGCAGGCGGCCAGGCCAGGGCAGGCGTCCATAAACCGCAGCATCCCGCCGCTGGTAGAAAAAGGCGCGGCGCTGTTGTCAAAGTCCTCCATCACCAGGCCAATGCCGTCCTTCCCGGCCAATTCCCCCAGCCGGGCCGTACCGGCCAGCATCTGCCGGGTCTGCGCCTCTACCTCAGCGGGGCTGCCCTTGGTAAAGCCGGGGATCACCAGCAACCGGGCCGCCCCTAACGTCCGGGCCAGGGCAAGGGCCTCCTGGATCTGATCATCCACCTCAGCGGGGCCGCTGAAGTCAAAGAAACAGGGTACCGCCGAAATGCCCATCCCCACCCCGGCCAACTGCCGGGCCAGTTCCTTTGCCTGCCCCCTGGCGTTGCTAAGGGAAACCTCCACCTGCCGGACGCCCAGCTTTTTTGCCTCTTGCATGGCCTCTTCAGCCGAGATGCCCTCCTGCTTTGCTATCTCTACGATGTGGTCATAGAACGTCGCCAGTATTGCCATGTGCTGTACTCCTTTCTTGTTGTCGCTTGCTCTTGTCGTTGCCTGCCTCCGGTAGCTTAGAACCCTTTTTGAAAAAGGGTTCTAAGAACTCCCAAAAACTTTTGTGCCGTTAGCGGCCGCTCTATATAGGTCAAGCGGTTTGCTCGACCGAAAGGGCGGTGTGCGTTCACGCGTTTATGCGTTGGCGCGTTTTCTTTTTTCTTTTTGATCGGGCCGGTTGGCAAAACCCCAGGCCATCGCTACCGGTTACGGGGCTGGGCCTGGGGTTTACCAATCAGAAAATGCCTGCGGGCCAAAACCTGCTAGATTTCACCCATAGGACTTGCCAAAGGGGCCCCCCCCTTGGCAGGGCGCCTAGCCTCAGCCAAAGTACCAGGTACTGAAGATGGCCAGGTCTTTCACGTGTTGGCGGGTGGTCGGCATACCGGAGATCACAGGGAAATAGACGGCAAAGAGGATCAGGCTGGCCACGGCCAACAGGGCAAGGCAAAGGGGTGCGGCTGAAAGGCGCAAGCGGAGCCCGCCCAAAGCAAGTTCTTGCTGCCAGCGCTGGGCACTAAGGGGGCCATGCCCTTCCATATAGCGGAAGGCGGCCAGCAGGCACAGCACCAAAAACGGCACAGCGGTAAAGTAGTGGTAGATAAAGGTAAGCCTTGGCACCAACACCCAGGGCAGGTACACCGAGAGGAACCCGGTCAGAGCCACGCCGCAGGGCAAATCCCGCTTTTTCAGCCAATGCCACAGGGCGAACACCAGCGCGGGGATGCACCCCCACCACAGCAGGGGGTTGCCCATAGAGGATATGGTGCTGTAGCTGCCGTCCGCGTTGTCGTTGCCGTAGAACCAGATGGGCCGCACGTCCAGTGGCCACTCATACCAGGTGGAGGCGAAACTGTGCTCTGCCACCAACTTGCTGTGGTAGTTGAACATGGTGCTCTGGTAATTGCTAAAGGACCACAGCAGCTTGCCCTGGTTATGGGGCAGGGTGGTCATGGGCAAAAAGGCGCAGAAATAGATGCCAAAGGGGATGGCCACAAACAGCAAACAGCACCACAGGCACAACTGCCAGCTACGGCGTACCACAGCCCCTGCCCCTCCCTTGCTTTTGGCCGCCGCCCGGTAAGAGGCAACCAGCTTGCCGAAGAACAGTACCGCCAGCCCCACGGCCCCGTAGGCGGCCGTCCACTTGCTGGCCACGCCTAGGCCCATAAATATGCCGCTGAGGCCCAAGGGCAGCAACAGGCGTTTCATGCTGTCCTTTACAATATCCCGCTGGCAGAAGGAAACCATCGCGTCGTACATCAGCAGCAGGAAGAACACCGAGTAGGTGTCAATGGTGGCAATGCGGGTCTGGGTAAAGTGCATAAAGTCAAAGGCGAACAGCAGCGTGCCCAGGCCGCACAGCCAGGTTTTGCCGAAGAGGTTCTTGCACAGGTGGTACAGGGCCGGGAGCATCAGCACCCCAAAAAGGGTCCCCATAAACCGCCACCCAAAGGGGTTCAGCCCAAACATCCGAATGCCCAGGGCGATGATATGCTTCCCCAGGGGCGGGTGGGTGTTCTCGTAGGGCTCCAGGCCCAATATATGCTCGTAAGCGGTGCGGGCGTGGTATATCTCGTCAAAATAGCTGGAATTCTCATAGGTCTTGCCGGGGGGTACCGTGTCCTGCTCGTCGCACAAGAACTGGGCCCCCGGACCCTCGGCGGTAATGGGCTGGGCGCTTAGGGCCCCGGTAGACAGCAGCCCGGCTTCGCTAATGGTCACCGAGCCGTCCAGGGCCGTCAGGCGCACATACTTGCCCGGTGCCGATAGCCGGTAGCTCTTCCAGGCAAACACATACTCCTTTTCAATGGTACCGCAGTCAGCCCAAACCTTGCCATTCAGGCTGGACTCCACCTGCATGGCAGCGCCCACCCTGGCGGCGTAATGGTTGGCGTCCGGCACCAGGCCGGGCAGGAAGATCAGGCTGTCCGCGATCTCCTGGCTTTGCAGCACCACGCTTTCCCCCTCCTGCGGGGTCCAGTTGGTGGTAGGCAGCACCGTGCCCCCCAAATTCCAGAACGCCACCAGCCCGTAAACCAGTGTAATGCCACCCATGACCAGCCAATCCGGCAGGGCCATTTTACGCGCGCCGGCGTCCAAGCCTAGGGGCTGGGGGGCCGGGGCAGCCGGCTGGGGGCGGCCCTTCCGGCGTTTGCCGGGCCCTTCCGGCTGGCCGGCTGCCTCCTGGCCGTTTGAGGCGCTGGCCCAGGCGGGGGCCTGGCCAGCTTCCTTGCACTGGCCCCTTACATACACCTGATAATAACTCCACAGCAAGTAGCCCAGGGCCGCTATCTGCAAAACGGCAATCAGCCGGAAGGCCAGGCCGTTGGGGTCGTAGTTGCCCCCATGCTCCCGGAACAGCCAAAGCACATAGCTGACGTTCAGGTAGTTGGCCGCGGTAAGCAGGCCGTAGGCCCGGAGCATCCGCTTATCCCTGGTGAAGAGGAAGGCGATAAGCATACACAGGAAGGCCGGGAACAGGTAGCGCTCATGCATTTTGATGGAGAAGATGTAGACAATACCCATCAGCACCGGGGCCGCGCCGAACATGGCGTCCTTGCGCCGGGAGCGGAACATCAGCACCCCGCAGGCAGCCGTGGCCAGCACCGGGGCGGCCAGGGTAAGCAGGGCCTTGTGCACGCCCGGGCCAGGCAGGCCCCGCCAGTTGTAGCTGATCAGCGTCCAGAAATTGCAGGCATTGACCGCGTAGTAGTCGTAATAGTTCATGGTAGACTGGTACTTCACCACCAGCCACCAGTAATTGAACCCATGCGTAAAGGGGGTGGCTACCAGCAGGATAGCCCCCAGGGCGCAGGCCACGCCCAGCCCCAGGCCCAGCCATTTTTTCCGCTTAATGGCAAAGCAGAGGTACAGGGGGGCAAACACCAGCATTTGGGGCTTGCAGATAACAGCCAGCCCATATACCACCCCGGCGGGCACGTACCACTCCCGGTAAAGCAGCAGCATGGAGGCCAGCAATATCAGGGTGCAAAAGGAATCCGCCTGGCCCCACTGGGCAGAGTTGACAAACACCGCCGGGCAGAACAGGTACGCCGCCGCCACGGCCAGCGCCCCCCTGTCCCCCAGCTTGCGGCGGCCCAGCCACAGCAGGGCCCCGCCGCAAAGCAGGTCGGCAAAGATAGAGGGCAGTTTCATCAGCAAGGTATGGGCCTGCCCCTCCACGGCCAGGCCCAGGGCCAGGCGCAGCTTTTCCAGCAGCATCAGTATGTACAGGTAGCCGGGCGGGTAGTCCAAAAACATATCCTGCTGGTAGATTTGGGCAAAGCCCACCTTGTTGAGCGTGTAGGCCCAGGACTTGAAGGTGCCAATGTCCACGCTGAACCCGTCGGAATAGTACCCCAACAGCAGGCGCAGCACCAGGGCCGCCAACAGCAGCAGCCCGGACCACAGGCCGAACAGCCTGCCCCTACCCTCCCGGAACCGCCGGTTGGACAGGAACCACATACCCCCGCAAAGGGCCGCGCCCAAATAGATGTAGACGGTCATCATATCCTCTCCTTCTGTTTTCCTTCTTTGTGTCCCCTTGGCCGCCCCGTATCCGCCCCAGGCCTTTAAGGCAGCACCGCACCATGCGCGGCTAACGCCGTAAGTGCCGTATTGCGCGGTATTGCCTTCAGGATGCCTACATATGGCGGCCCGCTTTTTAACTTATTGCCCACGGTACGGTTTGCGGTTTTACTATTTTTACTATATCTGATTTTATTTTCAAAAAAGCTATTGACTAATTTACCAATTCCGTGTAAGCTAAGGACAAGCCTTATATAGTATAGTGCTTATCTGCCCGAAAGTCAAATCCAACATCCAGAGAAAGGAAATTTTTTATGTGCAAGTTACCCGCACGCTACCACGAAGACCCCTACTCGCTGCACATTGGCACCCAGCCCAACCGGGCCTATTACCTGCCCCAGAGCCCGGAGGGGGAAGCCCGTGTCCACAGCCTGAACGGTGAATGGGCCTTCCAGTACTTCGACTCCTTTTTGGACGCCGTAGACGAGGACGGCTGCCTGCGCACGGAACTTACCACCAGCATCACCGTGCCCTCTTGCTGGCAGAACAGCGGCTTTGGCCGGCATATGTACACCAATGTCCGGTTCCCCATACCCGTAGACCCGCCCTTTGTGCCGGAGGAGAACCCCTGCGGCCTGTACCAGGCTACCTTTGCCATGCCCACCGGGCGGCTGGCCCAAGAGCGCTGGTTCTTGAACTTTGAAGGGGTAGATTCCTGCTTTTACCTGTGGATCAACGACGCTTTCGCCGGGTACAGCCAGGTTTCCCACAGCACCTCCGAGTTTGAGGTCACCAAGCTTTTGCAGGAGGGAGAAAACACCGTAACCGTGCTGGTGCTACAGTGGTGCGACGGCACCTACCTGGAGGACCAGGACAAGCTGCGTATGAGCGGCATCTTCCGGGACGTGTACCTGCTGGAGCGGCCCCAGGCATTCCTGCGGGACTTCTTTGTAAAGGAAAGCTTTAACGAGGACTTCTCCCACGCCACGGTAACGGTAGAGTTGGAGCCGGAAGGCGCTATCGACCTAAAAGCCACCCTGTGCGGCCCCGGCGGCCAGCCGGTGGGAGAGGCATCCTTTGCCGGGGAGGGCGGCGCCCTTACCTTCGAGCTTGATAAGCCCATCCTGTGGAACGCCGAGCATCCGGCGCAGTACACCCTTACCCTCCGCACCGCCGGGGAGGTTATCGAGCAGGCTGTGGGCCTGCGGAAGATCGAGGTAAAGGACGGCGTGGTACTGCTCAACGGCGTGGCCATCAAGTTTAGGGGCGTGAACCGCCACGACAGCGACCCCGTAACCGGCTATACCATCAGCCACGAGCAGGCCGCGCGGGACCTGCTGCTGATGAAACAGCACAATGTGAACGCCATCCGCACCAGCCATTACCCCAACGCCCCCTGGTTCCCGCAGCTTTGCAGCGAGCTGGGCTTTTACGTCATCGGCGAGGCCGACTTGGAGAGCCACGGCTTTGCCACCCAACTGGGGGCCTACAGCCTGGAAAACTACGCCGACTCTATGGATGACCCCCAGTTCAAGGAGGCTATCCTGGACCGCAGCCAGCGCAATGTTATCCGGGATAAGAACTGCGCCTCGGTGGTGATCTGGTCTTTGGGCAACGAGAGCGGCTGGGGCGAGAACGGCGAGAACGCCGGCCGCTGGGTAAAGGGGTATGACCCCTCCCGCCTGCTGCACTATGAAAACTGCATGACCTACCACAAGGACCGCAAGCCGGACCTCTCTATGATCGACCTGTACAGCCGGATGTACTCCCCCATCGAGCGCCAGAATATGCCCTGGCCCGGCAAAGAGGTCACCATCAGCGACTACTTTGCGGGCGGGGAGATCGACAAGAACTGGGAAGGCCGCCGTCCCCCCTTCATCCTGTGCGAGTATATCCACGCTATGGGCAACGGCCCCGGGGACCCGGAGGATTACCAGCAACTGATTATGGAACATGACGGGTTCTGCGGCGGCTTTGTATGGGAGTGGTGTGACCACGCCGTATACGGCGGCCAGACCCCGGACAACCGGCCTATCTACCGCTACGGCGGCGACCATGACGAGTTCCCCCATGACGGCAACTTCTGCATGGACGGCCTGGTATACCCTGACCGTACCCCCCACACGGGGCTAAAGGAGTTCAAAAACGTCATCCGGCCTATCCGGGCCGCCAAAACCGGGGAAAACACCTTTACCCTGCACAATTACCGGGACTTTACCAATACCGCCGACTTTGCCACCCTGCGCTATGAGGTGATGGTAAACGGGGAAATCACCCAGCGGGGCGATTTGGAAATGCCCGCCATTGCCCCCCACTGCGAGGGCACCGTAACCGTAGAGGGCCTGCCCACCACCGGCGACAGCACCATTACCTTTATCTACGAGGCCAGGGAGAACGTGCCTGTGCTGGAGGCCGGCCATGAGCTGGGCTTTGACGAGATCATCCTCAGCAACGAGCTGCCCGCCCCGGCCCCTGTGGCGGCAGGGCAGGTCAGCATCAGCGAAACCCCGCGGGAAGTGACCCTGTCCGGCAGCGGGTTCCGCTATGCCTTCTGCAAGCAGACCGGCCTGTTCCAGGAGATCTGCCATATGAACACGGCCTTTATAGCCCGCCCCATGGAGTGGAACCTGTGGCGCGCCCCCACGGACAACGACCAGTATGTGAAGGAAAAGTGGACCGAGGCCGGCTACGACCGCCACACCGTGCGGGTGTATGAGGTCAAAGCCCACAACGGCCCCCAGGGGGAGGCTGTCATCCACTGCCGCCTGGGCATTGCCGCCCTGACCATTAAGCCCTTTGTAACCGTGGACGCCCAGTGGACCGTAGACGCCCAGGGGCGCATCCGCTGCGAGTTGGACGCCCAGCGGGACACCCGGTTCCCCTTCCTGCCCCGGTTCGGCGTGCGTATGTTCCTGCCCAAGGCATTTGGCGAGGTGGAGTACTACGGCTATGGCCCCTTCGAGAGTTATGCCGACAAGCACCGGGCCAGCCGGCTTGGCACCTATGCCAGCACCGTGGCGGACATGGTAGAGCATTACCTTAAGCCCCAGGAAAACGGCTCCCACTATGGTTGCCGCCGGGCCGTGCTGCACAACGGCAGCCGCGGGCTCACCGTGGGCAGCGAGGACACGTTCTCGCTACAGGTTTCCCCCTATACCCAGGAGGAACTGACCGCCAAAATGCATGATTATGAGATCGAGCCCTGTGGCGGCACCGTGCTGTGTGTAGACTACAAGATGAGCGGCGTAGGCTCCAACAGTTGCGGGCCCATGCTCATCCAGAAGTACCGGCTGGAGGAAGAGAAGTTCTCCTTCCGGTTCACCCTGGACCCCAACGACTGCTGAACCCCCCCGTCCGGTAGGGCTAAGGCAGCCCGCCGGATTGCATAACCGATAACATAAGGAACCACCGTAAGCAGGCAGAATGCTTATGGTGGTTCTTTTTTGCGGGATAGCTTGACAGCACGAACAGTTGATAGTATAATAAAGAAACTATCAATCGTTCGCACGGGAGGGATACAATGGCTACAAAAGAGAAAATACTATGGGAGGCCCTGGAGCTGTTCTCCTGCCGGGGATACGCGGCGGTGTCCATGCGGGACATTGCCAAGGCGGTGGGCATACGGGAAAGTTCGCTCTACAACCATTTCGCCGGGAAAAGGGAGATATTTGACGCCATTGTGGATATTTGCTGGGAAAAGGCGAAAGAATACTACCGCAGCCGGGGCCTGCCCTTTGGGCCGGATGAAGAGATGAAAGCCTTTCAGCGCCAGGGCCCCGCGTTAGAGGAAACCGTGCTGGAGGTGTTTCGGTACTTTTTCGAAGACCCCTGGAACACCCGGTTCCGCCGCTTGCTGGCCCTGTGCCGGTATGAGGACCAACGGGCCGGTACGCTGTACAGGCAGTTGTACTGCCAGTTCCCGCTGGCGGTGCAGCAGGCGGTTTTTGCCTCACTGATGGAAACCGGCGCCCTCCGGCCCGGTGACCCGGCGGCCCTGGCCCTGGAGTTTTACGGCGGGGTGTTCCTGCTGCTAGAACTGTGCGGGGACTGGGCCCAGGCCCTGCCCCGGCTGCAAGCCCATATCCGGCTGTTTCAGGCGCAGAACGGGGACGTCAACAGAAAAAAGGAGAATCGCGTATGAGCAACCAAATATTGATCATCTACACGTCCAAAACCGGGTTCACCCGTACGTATGCCCAGTGGCTGCAGCAAGACCTGCACTGCGACTGTGTAGAATACGCCCAGCGCCACACGGTAGACCTGGCCAAGTACCAGGCCGTAGCCTTTGGGGGCGCGCTGTATGTGGGCAAGATAAACGGGCTGAAATGGTTCAAAAAACAGCTGCCCCGCCTGCGGGGCAAGCAGGCCGCCGTGTTCTTTGTGGGCGCCATGCCCCCGGACCCCGCCGACGTCCGCCGGGTCGAGCGGGAGAACTTCCAGCCCGAGGAGTTAAGCTTTATCAAGCCCTTTTACTTGCAGGGCGGCCTGCGCTATGGCGCCATGAACCCCGTCGACCGCCTGCTGATGGCCGTTTTTAAGAAGATGCTAAAAAACAAGGCCAACGCCCCTGGCGGTTCCCCAAAAGAAAAAATCATGCTGCAAAATATCCAGCACGATTTTGACCAGACCCAGCGGGATAGCTTGAAACCCCTGGAGGCGTATTTGACGGAGGAACCCTCCCGCTAAGGCAGGGCTACGGGAGCCCCCACCGCCCGCCATGGGGGGGAAGGGGGCAAAACGTTTGGGCGGCCCGCAAGCCCCCTCCCCCAGCCAGGGCGGCAGATAAAGGCCTCTAAGCTTTTGCCCGGCGCGGGGCAATCTGTGGCAATCCTCAGTAATACCGCACCACAGCGACGACCCTGCCCAGCACCGCAACATGGTCGGAGTAGATCGGCTCAAAGTCAGGGTTTTCGGGCTGTAGGCGCACCTGGCCCTCCTCCCGGAACAGGCGTTTCACGGTGGCCTCGTCGTCGATCATCGCCACCACGATCTCCCCGTCCCTGGCCGTGGATTCCCGCTGGGCCACTACATAGTCGCCGTCCAGGATGCCGGCGTCCCGCATACTCAGCCCCACCACGTGCAGGGCAAAAAGTTCCCGCCCGTCCCGGTGGGGGAAGGGGATGTAGCCCTCAATGTCCTCCACGGCCAAAATAGGCACACCCGCCGTGACCCGGCCCAATATGGGCACCTGGGAGGTGGGCGTGGCCCCCTCAATACGGATCGAGCGGTTCATCCCCGCGCTGCGGTTGATGTAACCCAGCCGCTCCAACGTCTTTAAGTGCGCGTGCACGGTAGAGGTCGAGCGCAGCCCCGTGGCAGCGCAAATCTCCCGTACGGTAGGGGGCACCCCGCCGGGGGCCGTTTGCTTGATAAACTCGTAGACCTTCTGCTGGCTCTTGGTCAAGCCTTCCATGATATAGCCTCCTCCTCCGCCTGGCCGGCGGTTTGCTGGGCGCCCAGGGCGCCGGTGG
The DNA here is from genome assembly GCF_034335085.1 of Acutalibacter caecimuris. Lineage (NCBI taxonomy): Bacteria > Bacillati > Bacillota > Clostridia > Eubacteriales > Acutalibacteraceae > Acutalibacter > Acutalibacter caecimuris. The sequence goes on from NZ_JAWXXJ010000008.1 coordinate 144,805, forward strand.
GGTGTTTTCGGGGGTTCTTGGGTGTCTTATTTTTATTATAACATATCTTCCGTTAAAATGCAAAACGAATGTTTGAAAGATTGGAAAATTTTTCCGCCCCCTGTTTTTACGCCCTGCGCAAGGGCCGGTACCGGCAAGCGCAGCGGGGTTTTTCACAAAGATTTCACTTGCTATTTTGAAAAGAGTTTGCTATAATATGGCATAGCATGGGCCATATGGGGCCTGTGCAAAACCAATTCGAGGTTTGATCCTAAGGAGGAAAACACACATGAAGAAAATCATTGCACTGCTGCTGGCTGTGGCGCTGCTTTGCACCTGCTTTGCCGCCTGCGGCAACGATGCGGGTTCCAGCTCCAGCAGCACCCCCAGCAGCGAAGCCTCTACGCCGGATTCTTCCAGTTCTGAGGACTCTTCCAGCGAAACCACATCCAGCGAGGCCACCAGCACCGGTACGGATGGGGAGAAGTTCAAAATCGGCATTTTGGCCCCTGCCGTTACCCACGGCTGGGTAGCCGGTGTGGCCTACCACGCCGAGGCCCGCTGCAAGGAACTCAGCGACACCGTTGAGTACAAGCTGCTGACCAGCAACAACGCCGAGGAAATGACCAACCAGATCGACGAGCTCAAGACCTGGGGCGCCCAGGCTGTTGTGGCTTTCCCCCAGTGGGAGGGCATGGAAGACCCCATCAAGGGGCTGGTGGATGCCGGCATCCCGGTGGTGAACTTTGACATCGTCATCAATGTAGACGGCGTGTACCATGTGGCCGGCGACAACGTGGACATGGGCACCCAGAGCGCCCAGTATATTGTGGACAAGATCGGCACCACCGGCAAGGTGGTCGTGCTGGAGGTCCCCTCCTCCGGTTCCGTGTCCGAGCTGCGCAAGCAGGGCTTTGACGAGAAGATCAAGGAAATTGCCCCTGACATGGAGATCGAGTACTACTCCACCCAGTTCACCCGCGAGGCCGGCCTGAAGGACTTTGCCGACGTACTGGCCGCCAACAGCCAGATCGACGCGGTGTTCTCCATGGACGACGAAACCTCCATCGGCGTGCTGCAAGCCATTGACGAGGCCAAGCGTACCGACATCAAGGTCGTTACCGGTGGCGGCGGGTGCCAGGAGTACTTTAAGATGATGCCCGACAACGAGAACATCTGGATCCAGTCCGCCCTGTACAGCCCGGACATGGTAAAGGATGCCGTTGACATGGCCGTATCCCTGCTCAAGGGTGAAACCGTAGACCAGGAGAAGATCATCCCCACCACCGTGGTGGACCGCGAAAACTGCGCCGACTACCTGGACGAGAGTTCCCCCTACTAAAGCAAACACACCAAAAAGTTGCCGGCCGGGCACAGGCTACCCCCAAAATAAGTGGCCAATAACGGCGCAGGATCCCTTGGATACCCCTTTGGGAACCCCTGTAGAACTGCCCATGAACTGCCGGATAACCGGCCGCAACCAGTGAAGTTTATGTACAAAAGGAAAGGCTATGGCGTCCCCGTCATAGCCTTTTTCCAAAATAGGGGATACCCGAAAAGAGGAAAAGGAGGCCGGCGTATGACGCTGGAAATGCGCAACATCTACAAGTCCTTTGGGGCCAACGACGTGCTGCGGGACATTGATTTCACCGTCAGCGGCGGGGAGATCTGCGCCCTGCTGGGGGAAAACGGCGCTGGAAAGTCCACCCTGATGAACATTTTGGGGGGCGTGCTGCCCGCAGACCGGGGCACCATGGCCATTGACGGCCGGGCGGTGCGGTTCCGAACCCCGGCAGAGTCCCTGGCCCAGGGCATTGCCTTTATCCACCAGGAATTGAACCTGGTGAATGACCTGGCCATTTTTGAGAATATGTTCATTGGCCGGGAGTTGAAAACCCGCAGCGGTCTGCTGGACGCCAAGACCATGTGCGCCCGGTGCCGGGCGGTATTCTCCCGCATGGACATAGACCTGGACCCCCGGACTATGGTACGGGATCTGGACGCCTCTTACAAGCAGATCGTAGAGATCGCCCGGGCCCTGCTGATGGAGGCCTCGGTGATCATTATGGACGAGCCCACCACCTCCCTCACCGACCCGGAGATCGACCGGGTATTTGACATGATGCGCACCCTGCAAAGCCAGGGGGTGGCCATGGTGTTTATCTCCCACAAACTCAAGGAGGTTATGGCCGTATGCACCCGCTATACCGTACTGCGGGACGGGGCGATGGTGGCATCCGGCAATGTGCCTGATACCAATGTGGACGAACTGGCCAAGCACATGGTAGGCCATGAAGTCCGTACAAACTCGCTGCGCAAGGAACGCGCCTTGGGCGGGGAAGTGCTGCGGGCTGAGGCCCTCAGCCAGGGCCGGCATTTTACGGGCGTAAGCTTTTCCCTGCGGGCCGGAGAGGTGCTGGGATTTACCGGCCTTTTGGGCGATGGCCGAAGCGAATTGTTCCAGGCGGTATTCGGCTGCGGGGGCAAATACCAGGGGCAGCTTTACCTGGAGGGCAAGCCCGTTACCATACACAGCACCCGGCAGGCACTGGCCCTGGGTATTGGCTATGTGCCCCGCAACCGTAAGGAAAACGGCATCATCAAGGACATGAACATCCTGGAAAACGGCTCTATTGTCACCTGGCCCCGGCAAGCCAAGCTGGGCCTGCTGGACTGGGCGCGGGTACATACGGATTTTCAGCACCAGGCGGACGGGCTGAAGATCAAGATGGGCGGGGAGAAAGACCCCATCGGCAGCCTGTCGGGGGGCAACCAGCAAAAGGTGGTGCTGGCCAAGTGGCTGAACGCCGGGCCAAAGGTACTGATCTTCGACAACCCCACCCAGGGTGTGGACGTGGGCGCCAAAGAGGATATCTATGACACCATCCTGGCCCTGGCCAATGAGGGTGTGGCCGTGGTGGTGCTTTCCAGCGAGGCCCAGGAGGTCATCCGCCTGTGCGACCGGACGCTGGTGCTGTACCACGGGCAGGTACAGGGGGAACTGAAGGCCGGGGAGATCACCGACCAGGAGATTATGCGGCTGGCAACCGGCGGGGAAATCAAAGAGGAGGCTGCTGTAAATGGATAAGGCAAAGGAAAAATCGACCGGCAAGGCAGGGGCTGTGCTGGGTAAACTGTGTGAACTGTGGCGGGGCAACCCGCTGTTCAGCACGGGTATAGCCCTTTTGGTCATGATCATTGTACAGACTGTGGCCCTGAGCATGAATACCAGCTTTGAAAGCTTTGGCCAATGGTTCCAGAACTGGCTACAAAACTGGATCTCCCTGCTGCGGGGCAACGCGGGCATCGGCATTATTGCCCTGGGCATGACCTTCGTCATCATTTCCGGGGGCATTGACCTGTCGGTAGGCTCGGTATACGTAACCGTGGGTGCTTTCCTCATGGTGCTGCTGAACACCGGGGCCGGCGGCTGGCTGGCCAGTATCGGGCTGGGCGGCGTCCCGGCCATCCTCCTGGCACTGGTGCTGGCTTTGGCCCTGGGCAGCCTTTTGGGCGAGGGAAACGGCCTGCTCATCTCTTACGGGCGTATGCCGCCGTTTATTGCCACGCTGGGCTCTATGCAGATTTTGCGCAGCGTAACCCAATACTTTATGAAAACCCAAAAGACCGAGCTGCCCGACGCCTACAAGGCCATCGCCCGGTTTGACATAGGGGGCCAGCAACTGATGCCCATTATCTACTGGGCCATTCTGGCGGCGGCCATGTACATCATCTCCCAAAAAACCACCTTTGGCCGGTATGTGTTCGCCATCGGCTCTAACGAGCGCACCACCCGGCTCTCCGGCGTGAATGTGCGCAAAGTCAAGCGCCGGGTATATGCCCTTACCGGGTTCCTGGTAGGCGTGGCTGCCATCATCCAGACCTCCCGTATCGGCTCTATGGACTACGCCAGCGCGGGCAGCGGCTTTGAGATGGACGCCATTGCCTCGGTCATTGTGGGCGGTACCAGTATGTCCGGCGGGCGGGGTTCTATTATCGGCACGGTGTTCGGCACACTGATCGTGGCGGTCATGAACAACCTGCTGAACCTTATCGGCGTAGACCCCTACCTGAGCGCTGCCTTTAAGGGCGCCATTATCATCGGCGCCGTGCTGTTGCAGCGGAAGGACAAGGCCTAAATCAGCCAAGCTACACGCTGCTTACCTGGTTATATTTTCAGAAAACCCCCCGCCTATCCAAGGCGAGGGTTTTCTTTGCTAGAGTCTGTTTTAAAACTCCGAAATGCCGTCTATTTTACCTAAAAACGGTGCTTTCTGTGTCAAAAATCCTCGAAAGGCGGCAAGCCTTTCTTGCGGTTTTTTCCTCGAAAGCCCTCGTTTTTGGACAAAAATCCGGCATTTCTCCGGTTTTAAAACAGACTCTAGGGGGATGCAAGGCAGCAGGGGACAGCCTATCGCTTATCCTGCCCTGTCATTTTGGTCAGCAACCGCAGGAGCGTGGCCTTTTCCTCTTCGGTGAGCCCGGCCGTAGTACTCTCGCCCCACTGGGCCAGGCAGTGGCGGATAACAGGCGCCAGGGAGAGGCCCTTATCCGTCAGATACAGCTTATTCTGGCGGCGGTCGGCCAGGTCGGTTTCCCGGTACAGGCACCCCAACTCCTCCAGCTTTTTGGTGCGCCGCGCTACCGTGCATTTATCCAGGTACATATGGTTGGCGATGCTGTCCTGGCTGGCCCCCGGATGCCGGGCCACATGGAGCAAAATCAGGTACATGGCCCCGGTAAAGTCATACTCCCGCAGGTTCTCCCCTACAAACTTTTTCCGCCCACGGAACAGGAAGGTCAGGGCCCGCCCCAGTTCCCGGCTAAACCGTGCCTGCTCGCTGCCCTCTTCCCGTACATATACCCGGCAAACCTCCTCAAAGGTGAATTCCTGTCCCGGCTTGTTGGGGATGGCGCTACGGTAGAGCCGTTCCAGGCTTGCTGCCGTTTCCTCGGCTACAGGGGCCCAGTCCTCCCCCTCCCCGGCCGGGGGCAGGGCCATAATGTGGTATGCCACCCCAAAAAGCAGGGAATCCACCCCGGTAAACTGCGCGCCGCTTTTCTCGTAAAAGGCGATCCGCCGCCGGCGCATGGCCAGCTCTTCCCAATTCCGGGCGGTTTCCGGGGTTTCCACCTCAAAAAGCAGCGTTGTATCCCGGCCCCGCAGGGTTTCCCGCAACAGCCGCAGGCATTGGCTGCCCACCCCCTGCCCCCGGCTGCCCGGATCTACGGCGAAATAATTCAACAACACCGCCGGCGATCTTTCCCCTTCCGTTATAAAAATGGCATAGGCCGCCAATTCCTGCTCCCGGTAAAAGCCCACACTCTGCTGTTTGCCCTCCCGGATCAGGCCCTCCATCCACTTCCAGGGCATCAGCTCATCGGCCGGGAAATCCCTGGCCAGGCAGGGCTGGTATAGTTCGCGGACTTGCTCTAATGTCAGTGTGCGCAGTTCCATATTGTGCATCCTTTCAGCTTTCTTCAAGGGGGACCCCGGCGCCGCTGCCCATGGTTCCCTGGGGCATTCGCTTATTTCTACTTATATTTTAGCAGACTTTTCCCTTAAGGGCAAGCGGGAATTCTTGTGGAAACCTGGGCGATTCCGGGGGTTCCCCGCCAGCGTCGGCCTATCTCAGCAAAACTCCCCCGGAGGCCGTAGCCGCCGGGGGAGTTTTTGGTCAATTATCTAGCTTTTCAGGCTTTGTTGTGCTGTTGGTCTGTTGGGCTTATTGTGCTATTTGCTTATTCCTCCGGGGACTGGCCGGCGTTGGCCTTCCAGTATGCCTTCAGGGCTACCCAGTCGTGCTCGAACACCTCGGCCCACTCTTCATTGGCGGTTCCTTCGTTGCCGGTGTAGTAGTGGGAGTTGGTGGCCTCCTGCATGGCTGCGTAGTACCAGGCGCCGGGGTCGTTGTCCGGCCATACCTTCATCGCCCCGTCCAGATGCTCCGCGTCGGGG